>NZ_JAHLRI010000027.1:0-33640 GCF_018919685.1 Enterococcus sp. S183_ASV_20 | reverse complement strand
CTCTCCTTCAACATGATACCCCATTTGAATACGACGGCATTGAACCAAGAGAGTTGTCAAAAGTGATTCCATATAATAGTCAGAAACATTCTCAGTGAGTTCTCTAAAATTCTTGTGTAGAATTTTTGATACGATATCCACTAATTGTTTCTCAAAAAAGTGGTATAATTTTGCATTGACAGATTTTTCTTCTATCAAATTTGAAAAATGTGTTACTAGCTGCTTAATTGCTAGCTGTATCTCATTCTCTGCCCCCTGACTAGTCAATCCATCATTATTTGATATTATTTCAATCCCATTCGATACAATGATTTCATTTATAATTTTTAAATCGTTATAAAGTGAGGTCTTACTGACTAAATATTGCTCAGCAAGAGATTCTAATGTCGGATTATCCTCTTCAAAAAATACACTTTGAATAATTTTGACTCGTCTATTTACAGGTGACAGCTGGTCTTGCGAAAGCTCACTTTCTAGCTCTTTTAAAAAGTTGCTTTTTGCACTATGTTCACCTGACAAGTGGATACCTAAAGAAGGTAACCTTTCTATTTCAACAGAATAAGGTTGAATGAAAAGTCTAAGTGTTTCTAAATCTTGAAATACGGTTTTAGTTGAGACAGACAATTTTTTACTATAGAAAGAAGCAGGTAAAAATTTATCATGTTCAATTAGCAAGCGCGCAAGTTTTATTTGCCTTTCGTTCATGGATATCACCTTTCTGTTAGCTAACGTTCTTCTTTACATATCTAAGATAACATGATAAATTAGCCCTAACAATTACATAAGTTTCTTTATCCATTGTGGAAGTGAATTAAAAATTTTCAGTTTAATCTCGCTTACATATCTTTTCTATGTATATGAAGAACACTTAATCAAAAATATTTTATTCTTTGTTTTATGATTTATTTTTAATGTTCAATTTTAAATATTTTTGCTCTTTTGGCAATAAACCAGTTCATTTTCTTTTGGACTTCTTAACTTAAGATAATATATTAGTTGACCATCAAAATTCTACTACATAAATGAATTTTCAAGAGAAAATAAAGAAACTGGTTTCAATCCGAAATCAGTTTCTTTCAACAAGTAGACTAGCCATAACTTTTTTAATCAGATTAACTTTCCAAAAGACAATTGCAGATATCATGCAAAATCAGCAAGGCCATAAAATCTGTTAAAATGATATTTTTCCTTTGAAAATCTTGTCTTCAACTTTATTTCATCTAATACATTCATTTTTTAATGCTCTTTGTTTTAAAGTAGAAAATAGTTATAATCCATAGATTTTTTCAATATAGTAGAGCTAGTTTAGGATTCCATATCCTAAACTATAAGAACTATTCTTTTCATAGCTTCTTCTTGCAATAATATCTCCAGAATTCCCTTCAATCGTATGGACAGTATTATTTTCAAATTTCTCCACAATCCCTACATGATCACTGACACCATCACCATCCCAATCAAAGAAAATAATCGCTCCACTTTTCGGTTCTACACCTCCGCCTTGCCATTGGTTATTCGTTTTAAAATTATTTATTCCTGTTGGACAATAGGCAAAACGTTCCATCTTCAAGTTTGCTTTTTCCGCCACATAAGAAACAAAAGTTGCACACCATTCTACACGACTGTTAAAACCATACCAACGCCAGTATTTTTCGCCACCTTCATGAATGCCGTCTGCTAGCTCATCTGATGCAATTTTCGCAATTTCAGAATTTCCACCAGTGCCAGAATGACTCAAAAATCCTCCTCCGAAATCGTACACCTGCACAATGTTTAAAACTTCATACCCTTGATGCCCTTTCCACATATCCGCAAAATATTTAACCCCAACTTCTATTGATTCATCTGGGTCTGTTATGGAATTTAGTGGTCTGCCTTGGCTTTCGCTACACTGCATAATATCGGGATACTTTTCATAATTTCCACCTGATTCTGCCATAATAATTCCTAATGGATAGGGTACGGCTTCGGGTATCTCATTTTTCACCGCTTCTTTCGTTACCTTTTCTTTCCAGCGAAGTACCGCTTCTGGAAGATTTTGCTCCTCTTCTGTACCAGTAACATTAGTCGATGAACTTTCTCCCCAAATCAATAATAGTATGAAGATAAAAAAGATTCCAAATAAACAAAGCGCTAGATACTTAGATAACTTCATAGACTGATTCCTCACTGATTTCTGATTCCATTAGGTTTCTTGTCTTAGTTCGTCAATTTCCTTTGCTAATTGTCTGGCTTCATCTTGCTCAACAGATGTTGAATGGTAAAGTTGTTTGATTGATAGTATAATTTTTAAACATAAAGCACTCGCTTCCTTTCTGATTTGGTTTGGTCACTTTAATCTTACAGAGATGAGTACTTTTTGTGTACCTTGAAATCAAAAAAAATGGGACAATAATCAGATTTTTTTCTGATTATTGTCCCATTCTCTTTTGGTAGAAAATTGGAAAACTGACAGCTAAAAAGGCAGCTTATTTCGCTCTTCATTCGTTGATTTAACACCATTTCAACTGAGTTTTCACGTTATTTCCGATACATCTTAAACTCCAAGAACAGATCGTTATAAATTCCTAAGTATTCTTGACCTAAGTCTTGGTAAACTTCTAAATGTTTGATGGTTTCATCATCTGGATAAAATTGTTTATCTTCGGCAACTTCTTTTGGTAATAGTTTTTTAGCTTCTTTATTTGGTGTGGAATAACCAATATATTCTGCATTTTGTGCTGCATTTTCTGGTCGTAACATAAAGTTCATAAATGCATAGGCGCCGTCTTTATTTTTGGCTGTCTTAGGCATCACAATGTTATCAAACCAGAGATTAGAGCCTTCACTGGGAATCACATAATGTAGATGTTCATTGTTTTCTAGCATTTCAGCAGCTTCACCAGAGAAAGTTACAGCAACTGCACTTTCTTCATTAGCCATGTACATTTTGATTTCATCGGCAACAATTGCTTTGACATTGTTCGTTAATCGGTTTAACTTATCGGTAGCCTGACGTAATTGTTGGTCGTTTTTACTGTTTAACGAATAGCCTAAACTATTCAAAGATAATCCTAACACTTCGCGAGCGCCATCAATCAGCATGACATTATTTTTTAATTCCGGGCGCCATAAATCATCCCAATGTTGGATCTGACGGCCGTCAATAAATTTATCATTATAAATAATCCCCAACGTGCCCCAGAAGTACGGAACGGAAAACTTATTTTTGGGATCAAAGGATTGATCTAAAAAGCGTGCATCAATGTTTTCTAAGCCTTTTAATTTGCTGTGATCAAGTGGTAAAAGCATCTTCGCTTTCATCATTTTTTGAATCATATATTCAGAAGGAATGGCAATATCATAGGCTGTACCACCTTGCTGAATTTTTGTATACATAGCTTCATTAGAATCAAAGGTTTCGTAATTGACTTTATAGCCTGTTTCTTTTTCAAATTTCTTAATCAAGGCTGGATCTATATAGTCCCCCCAATTGTAAATGGTCAAGGTATCTGCTCCTGCCATGCCACTTGCTTTCTCCAATTGGCGCACGCCAAAAAACAAGATGACAATAATAGCGATAATTCCAATAAAAAGTGACTGTAATTTTTTCATTTTAACTTGGCCACCTCACTTTGTTCCCGACGCATTTTCTTTAAACGTTTTGGCGTATTGTCTTTACTGATAAAGTAATAACCGACAACTAGAATCATTGAGAATAGAAATACTAACGCACTTAAGGCATTGATTTCTAAACTAATTCCCTGACGTGCTCGTGAATAAATTTCAACAGATAATGTTGAAAAACCATTGCCTGTCACAAAGAATGTTACGGCAAAATCGTCCAACGAATAAGTAAAGGCCATAAAGTAGCCAGCAATAATTCCTGGCGCTAAAAAAGGCAAAATAATATTTTTAATCACTTGAACATTATTGGCCCCTAAATCCCGTGCCGCATCTACCATAGAATCGTTCATCTCTTGTAGTTTTGGTAAAACCATTAAAACAACAATTGGAATACTAAAGGCAATATGCGACAATAATACACTTGTAAAACCTAAACTGATAAACCCTACTGCCGTGAAGAAAATTAAGAAACTGGCTCCAATAATAACATCTGGTGAAACGAGTAAAATGTTATTAAAGCTAAGCAACGTGTTCCGGTTTTTACGACGTTTTGTATAATAAATCCCCATCGCGCCAAATGTTCCAATGATGGTTGCTATTAAAGCCGATAAGAAAGCTAACAAAAACGTATTCAGAACAATGGTTAACAAGCGTGTGTCTTCGAAAACGTTCCGATAATTATCTAACGTAAAACCAGTAAACTGATTCATCGTTTGCGTGTCGTTAAACGAATAAAAAATCAAATAAAAGATTGGTGCGTACAGTAGCGCAAAGACAACGAATAAATACACATAAGACCATTTAAACTTTTTCTTTTGCATTATTTGCCACGCCCTTTCTTCTTCTCACCCGTCAGCAACATCACAATAAACATGGCAACAATTAAAATCACACCAATTGTTGAACCCATGCCCCAGTTTTGCGTTACTAAGAAGTGTTCCTCAATCGCCGTTCCCAACGTAATCACCCGATTGCCGCCAATTAAACGCGTTAACATAAAGAGCGAGAGCGAAGGAATAAAGACAGCTTGAACGCCACTTTTCACACCGTTTAGGGAGAGAGGAAAAATGACACGGCGGAACGTTTCCGCACTGCTAGCTCCTAAGTCCCGACTAGCACTAATCAATGAAGGATTCATCTCTTCTAAGGCATTAAAAATCGGCATAATCATAAATGGAATTTCAATATACGTTGCGACAAATAAAAAACTGAAATCTGTAAACAGAATTTGGTGCGTACCCAAACCCATAAAACTCATAAACTGATTGATACTCCCATGAATACTGAAAATCCCAATAAAGGCATAAGCTTTTAATAATAAATTCACCCACGTTGGTAAAATAACGAGCATTAACCATAACTGTTTATGCTTGAGCTTTGTCAAAAAATAAGCCGTAGGATAACTTACCAATAACGTAAAAATGGTAATCAGAAAAGCATACCAAACCGAATTAATGGTCATACTTAAATACGTTCCTGATGTAAAATACGTTTGGTAATTCGCCAAGGTAAACTGGCCATTCATATCGAAAAATGATTGATAAATAATCATTAGCACTGGCGCAATGACGAATAAAAGTAACCACATTACATAGGGAATCGAATAAATTCGACGCATTGTTTTCATTTTATTTTCCCCTTTCGTTTACTCGTCGTAACTTTCTAAACGGGCATCAAAGTCTTCTTCTGATTCATTGAAGCGCATCACGTGAATATCTTCTGGCTCAAAGGAGAGCCCTACTTGAGCGCCTTCTTTGGCTTTTCGAGTGGAATGCACCATCCATTCATTTCCTTGTTCATCAAAACAAATAATTTCATAATGAACGCCGCGGAATAACTGCGTGTCCACCGTTACGGTTAGCTTGCCTTTTTCAAGCGTGGTAATCGTTAAGTCTTCTGGACGTAAAACGACTTCTACAGGTTCATTTTTCCGCATGCCGCCATCGACACATTCAAACTTTTTGCCCACAAATGAAACTAAATTATCTTCCAGCATCACGCCGTCCACAATATTACTTTCCCCCACAAAGTCAGCAACAAAGTGATTAATCGGTTCATCATAAATATCGACTGGTGTGCCACTTTGCACGATATGACCTTTATTCATGACAAAAATTTCATCGCTCATCGCTAATGCTTCTTCTTGATCATGGGTCACAAAAATAAAAGTAATCCCTAAACGTTGTTGTAAATCACGTAGTTCATATTGCATCGCTGTGCGTAATTTCAAATCTAAAGCGGATAACGGCTCATCTAAAAGCAATACTTTTGGCTCATTGACAATCGCTCGTGCAATTGCGACCCGCTGACGTTGGCCCCCAGACATTTCACTAATTTCACGTGTTTCGTAGCCGGGTAATTGAACCAAACGTAATGCCTCTTTCACTTTTTTTTCAATTTCTGCTTTGGATAGTTTTTTGATTTTTAAACCAAACGCAACATTATCAAAAACATTCATGTGAGGAAACAAAGCATAATCCTGAAACACGGTATTGACTTGGCGTTTATTGGCAGGTACATCATTTATTCTTTTACCATCAAAATAAACATCGCCAGAAGTCACGTCATTGAATCCCGCAATAATACGCAAAATCGTTGTTTTGCCACATCCTGAAGGTCCTAATAACGTATAAAATTTTCCTTCTTCAATTTCAAAGCTGACATTTTTTAATACTGGTTCATCGTCAAATTGTTTGACAACATTTTCAAATGAAATCACATGGTTTCTCACTGGATAAACTCCTCCATTTCGTCCTTTATAAATACGATTCTGTCGCCACAATTAACGCACGACTTTTTCCTCGACCATTGTTGCTAATTTGGTGAGGTTCTGTTGCTTGGTAATACATGGTTTGACCTTTTTTAGCAATATACGTGGCTTCCCCTAATGTCAAACGAATGGAGCCATCAATCACATAAATAAATGTTTCTGATAGAGAAGGTTCAAACGTTTTGTATTCGCCATTTTTATCAAAAGTAATAATGACAGGTTCCATTTCTTTTTCATTTGAGGCTGGAATTAACCATTTTAGTTCATAGCCATGTTCTTCATCATAATAGAGGGTACTTTCTTCTTCATTGTAGACAATTTTCTGTTCAAGCGGTTGCTGACTAAAAAACTGCTCTGGCGTCACGCCTAGTACTTCTAAAATTGAGAAAAATGTTTCCATTGATGGTGAGCTTAAATCCCGCTCCAATTGGGAAATATAGCCTTTGGATAAATCCGTTCTTTCGCCTAATTCTTCTTGTGTTAAATTTTTCTGAATGCGTAAATTTCTCAACTTCTCACCAATTTCCATGGCACACCTCGTTTCTATTTTCAACTAATCTTTTCAACAAAAGTTTTGTAATACTAAACTTACAGTTTAGTTTTACCTTTTTTAGTATACGAACTTTTTGAAAAATTTCAACCATTTTTCTTTATTTTTCTAGTCTAATTGTCACACAATCTTTCTTTTCTGTATAACTTACTGTTTATAAGAAGAAAAATGATACGAAAAAATCAGAATATGATAAAATAAGACGAGTTGCTTTTTTACATAATTGGAAGGAGAGTTTTTATATGAATTCATTTCAAGCATTTACGTTAAGAGAACAAGATACATCTGTTATTGGTCAACTAGAAACCATTACTTTAGACGATTTATCAGAAGGCACTGTAGTAATCAAAGCAGCCTACTCCTCAGTTAACTTTAAAGACTCTTTAGCTTCAAAAAAAGACGGCGGTGTGATTCGCAATTATCCAATGATTCCAGGAATTGATGTCAGTGGCACTGTTGTCACATCGGAAGATCCTCGTTTCAAAGAAGGCGATAAAGTGATCGTAACAGGCTATCAATTAGGGGTTAGTCATACTGGTGGTTATTCTGAATATGTGCGTGTTCCTGGCGATTGGGTAGTTCCACTTCCTGAAAAAATGAGTCTCAAAGAAGCAATGATTTTCGGAACTGCTGGCTTTACGGCCGGATTATCTGTCACAGCTTTAGAAGACGATGGCTTACGCGACGACAAAGAAGCCCCCATCATTGTAACTGGTGCGACAGGCGGTGTTGCGACATTGTCTATTGCGATGTTGCATCAATTAGGCTACACTTCAATCACTGCATTAACTAGAAAGCCAGATTCTTTTGAGCTTTTAAAAGAGTTAGGTGTTAGTGAATGCTTATTAGTAGAAGATTTCTTAGCAACTCCTGTTAAAGCATTAATGAAACAGCGTTTTGCTTTTGCAATTGATACCACTGGTGGGGAAATTACTGCTGCTGTTTTACCACAACTTCGTTATGATGGCCGTTCAGCCATTTGTGGCCGCGCTGCTGGAATTACATTAGAGACAACCGTTTTACCCTTTATTTTACGGGGCGTTCATTTATTGGGCATTGATTCGGTTAATGTTGGTATGGACAAACGAAAAATAGTTTGGCAACGTCTTGCCACTGATTTAGACATCACTGAAAAAGCTGTGTATCAAGAGATTACTTTAGAAGAACTTCCCCCTGTTTTTGAAGCATTACAAGCAGGCCAACATATTGGACGGACCATTGTCCGAATTTCTTAAGGAGGCGTTTTGATTATGGATGTTTTAGTTACTGCTGGCGGAACGTCAGAACCGATTGATAATGTTCGTTCGATTACCAATCATTCTTCTGGCGGACTAGGAAAAGCAATTGCTGAAAGTTTTTTAGCTGCTGGACACACCGTAACCTACGTAACAACCAAACATGCATTACGTCCAACCCAACAATTGGACTTATCAATTAAAGAAATAGAAACAACGGTTGAATTAGCCACTACGTTAGAACAACTCTTTGCTGAAAAGCAATTTGATGCGATTGTTCACGCAATGGCAGTCAGTGATTTTACGACGGAAACCGCGCAAACGGAAGAACAATTTATTGATTCTTTTGCTCAACAATTAAGCGAACAAACATTGCCAAAGACCAAAGAAGCCTTGGTAACTATCGTTCAAAACACATTGAATCAGATTGCTGATATTCCTCAAACAGCAACAAAAATTTCATCTGATACGGACCGATTATTAATTTTTCTAAAGAAAAATCCTAAAGTCATCCAAATGATTCGTGACAAGCAACCCCAAACTGTTTTAGTGGGCTTTAAATTACTTGTCGACGTTTCACAAGAAGAACTTGTCCAGGTTGCACAAGCCGCTTTGGTTAAAAATCGGTGTGACTTTGTCTTAGCCAATGACTTGATGAACGTTCATGAAACAGAACACGAAGGATTATTAATTAACGAAACGGGTATTGTCCAAGAAGCTTGTTCAAAACAAGGGATTGGTTCAATGATCGTTAAAAATGTTGAAAAGAAATGGAGAGAACAACAATGAAAACTATTTTATTAGGCGTCTCTGGCAGCATTTCTGCATATAAAGCAGCAGATATTACAAGTCAACTAACTAAGCTTGGCTACAATGTGGAAATTTTAATGACTAAAAGTAGCACGGCGTTCATCACTCCGCTGACGTTACAATCACTTTCTAAGAATCCAGTGCATACGGATGTCATGATGGAAATTGATCCCAGTAAAATTAATCACATTGAGTTAGCTAAAAAAGCGGATTTATTTTTAGTAGCACCTGCTTCGGCCAATACAATTGGGAAATTAGCCCATGGGATTGCCGATGACTTATTATCAACAGTTGCTTTGGCACTTTATCCTGAAACACCCAAAATTATTGCGCCCGCGATGAATACGTATATGTACCAAAACCCCATTGTCCAACGAAATATTGGCATTTTAAAAGAAGTCGGCTATCAAGAAATAATCCCACGGGAGGCTCTTTTAGCTTGTGGCGATTATGGTCGTGGCGCACTTGCCACTGTTGAAGATATCCTTCAAACAGTGATGAAAATTTTAGCATCTGATAACAAGGAGTAATTTATGAATAACACGAAAAAATTTACGTTAACAGCAATGTTCTTAGCTATCTTACTTTTACTGGCTTTAACCCCACTAGGATTTATCACATTAGGTCCTTTAAATTCGACCACGATGCATATTCCTGTAATTATTGGTTCCATTGTTTTAGGGCCAAAAATCGGTAGTATGTTGGGCGGCACGTTTGGGATCATTAGCTTAATTAAAAATACGACAGCACCAACACCTTTGTCGTTTGTTTTTTCTCCATTTATTCCCGTGATTGGTACCGATCACGGTAGTTGGAAGGCTCTTTTAATTGTGCTCATTCCGCGGATTTTAATTGGGGTCGTTCCTTATTTTGCTTACAAATGGCTAAATAAATTAACGAAGGAAAAAGCGCAACCTGTCTCCTTATTTGTGGCTGGTGTTTTAGGCTCAGCAACGAATACCATTTTAGTCATGAACATGATTTATTTTCTTTTTAATTCAGCTTATGCTGAAATTATTGGTAAAGCTGGAACTGCTGTTTACCTAGCTATTATTGCGACGATTTTCAGTTCTGGTGTGCCAGAAGCTCTTGTTGCTGGTGTAGCTGCTTCAGCAATTGCTAGCGTTTTGCTTCGCTTAATGAAACGGAATGCAACGCAAAAACTATAGAAAAAACCACAGGGACTAAAAATCAAGTTTGATTTTTAGTCCCTGTGGTTTTTATTTATTTTTTTTGTTTTCGTAATTTATAGGCATATTCACTGGCTTTAAATAATAATTTATTAACCGGTAAATCGAATTCCCCAATAAATTCATTAATCGTTGGGTTGAAGTTTGCTTTAAACTTAATTAAGCCATCATTTAAACTACCTTCTAAGCCGCCCATATTACAGCTTTCGCAGCCACGGTTAAAACATTCTTGAATGGCATCTCGCCAAGTCACATAAGTTGGCATGTAGCGTTTATAACGATCATCTAAGCCAGCATAAAGGATTTCACTTGTTGGACCAAATGTCACAGCCAAGGCGCCAGCAACCGTGACGATTTCACCAGCTTCTGCGATATTTTCTTCTAATTCCTTTAGTTCCCGAGTCAAGGAAGCATCTAATTCTTCTAAATTATGGCGCTTTTTCACTTGATTTTCTTTCAAATTACTCAAGTCTTTTTGATTTTTGTCATAGCGTTGTCGCGTGCTATCTAAGCGTTCCTTTAAATTGACTTGCGCCAGCATAATAAAGGAGTCTTCTGGGTAAATGTTCAACAGCTTCTTAAAGTAATCACTATTCCGCAAAGAAATATGTTGGCGTTCCATGGTTGATTGAATGACTTTTTCAAATTCATCAACAAAGTCAACATGCCCTTGTTGCACAACGACCCCTTTTTTTTCAGCTGTTTTAATCATTTTCTTGGTACTTTTTGACAATTGTTCCTCACTAAAATCTTCACGATAAATATTCGCTTGGAAGCGAGGCTGGATGGTGGCCCCCATATCCATTGTCAGTCCTTGATATTTGGCACCTGCTTCTTTCAAGGTCTCAATAATAGATGTCGCTTCAGCATGCGGTTGGTGTTCTTCTCCCAAATGAAAATCTTGATAATGAACCGCTGGATCCATTTTTATAAATAAAGCTCGTTTTTTCTTGCCAAATTTTTTCAATTCAGCCATAAAGTAGCTGACCAAACGTTCATTTGTATAGTCCATTACTGGACCTCTTGGTGTATATAACATCGTAAAACCGGCTGGTAATGGTTTGATTAAAACTAAACTTGATGCGACTAATGTATCCTTTTCATAAACCCCAACAATTTCAGAACCCCAGTTATCCTTGACTTTTGCCCATGAAGATGACTGTAGTAAATTACATAATGGGTGATTTTTAACAAATGTATCGTGTACTTCTGCCGGAATACCGATTTTAAATGTGTACATGTTCAAACTCCTCTGCTGTGACTTTCCAATAGTCCGTTTATCTTACACTATCATAGTGTATTCCAACAGACTAGTAAAGTTTTACATGAAAATTTTTAGAAAAAATGTAGATCTTATTCTTTATGTAAAAAAGACGAGGTAGAAACAGTTCATTCTATCACTTAGCTCACTAATAGCAACGACACTTTTCTTCAGTGCCATTCAAAGGATGAATCATTTCTATCCACATCTTTTCAATTAAATACGTGTTTCAAATTTTAATGACTTGTTGATAAAATACATGATTGGTGCTGAAATCGTCATAATAATCGCTTCACTTAATGCTAACCAACCATAAGTTGTCCAAAATGCTTGACCGCCACTTGGTACTAGCATAAAGGCAATAAAAAACATACTTACAGTGAAAAATAGACTATTTAGACACATTCTAACAGGAATACTTGGTACCTTTTTTTGTAAAAAAGCTGTTAAGCTCAACGCAAATAATGTTTGCGCACCACCAAACAGAGCATCCATTACACCGAAACCAAAAAATAAGTTAAAAAAGATAACGCCGCCTAAAACACCCCACATCAATTTGCGATTGAAAACGACTAGGTGATTCAAACTTTCTGAAATTCTAAATTGAATCATACCAGAAGAAACTGGCCGAACCAATAAAGAGAGGACAATATATAAGCCCATAATGATACCATTGGCTAAGACTGTTCTTAGCTTTCGATTGGCTTGAAACGAATTTTGCATACTTTTTCCTTCTTTCTCCGAGTTTTTTTACAAGGGATGGTTGATGAACCTTGGTTACAATTGCAACAGTTCACATTCTAATATGGAAAGTCAAAATAGTCAATGAAAGCCCTGTTTTACTTTGCACTTATTTGCAGTTTTCACCTCTCATGCATTGTTTCGTGCCTTTTTCTAGTCATTTTTTACTTTTTTAAGCAATCTTTATTCGCAGAAGTTCCTCCCTCTGGTATAATGGACAATAGCGATTCAAAGGAGGAGCTCAATGAACATTCACTACTATCTTATTATCAACGAGCAGGCAAGTAGCGGCAATGGCCGAAAAGTCGCTAGAAAAGTGATTCAACAACTCAAGCAACAAGAACTTAAATATACGGCTCTTTACACTGATTACGCTGGACATGAAAAAGAATTGACGAAGGAACTTGCAGAAACAACTTTACTTCCTTGGTCTGAAGACTTAGACGTTTCAACTTTTCCAATCCTAGTCGTGCTAGGCGGCGATGGCACACTACATAATGTCATTAATTCATTACTTCCATATGATTCAGCTATTCCTTTAAGCTATATTCCATGCGGCTCTGGAAATGATTTTGCACGAGGGGTGGGATTATCAAGAAATATTGATAAAGCATTGCATCAAATCCTGCGCACCAGACGACCAAAAGAAATTCAAACGATTCATTATGTAGAAGCCAACCAAGAAGAAATCGGCTTAGCCACCAATAATGTTGGCTTAGGATTAGATGCGGCAATCGTGGAAAAAACCAACGAATCGTCATCAAAAAAAGCCTTAAATAAATTTAAGCTTGGCTCGCTTTCCTATATTTCTTCAATCATTCATGTCTTTTTTAAACAAAAAGGCTTTCCAATTTTAGTTGAAATGAATGGTAAACAATACACATTTAATCGTGCTTTCCTATGTACGGTCACAAATCATCCTTATTTTGGCGGGGGCGTATCAATTATGCCGACGGCCAATCCTCGCAAAGCAGTCGTGGACTTAGTTGTCGTGGAACGAATCAATATTTTTAAAATTTTGTGGCTTATTTTCCTATTGCTTCGCCAAAAACAAGGGAAATCTAAGCATTTTCATCATTTTCAATCAAGCAAAATTCGAATTGTTTCGACGATTCCACAAACCATTCACGCAGATGGCGAGATTTTAGGCAAACGAAGTATTGATATGGTTTATACCACACAAAAACGTTTGTTTTGGTTTTAACTGAGTCTCTTAAGGTTGAAAAAGAGTGTCATAAGTCAAAACGACTTATGGCACTCTTTCCTTTTCTCACAGAAATTGATAAGGCGTCGTATCCTTCATTCCAATCATTGGATCAACAGCATTTGTTTGAATAATTTCGACTGTTAGTCGTGGTTCTTTTGGTAATGGTTCTTCGACAACTTTTGTCGCTTTCTTTGCTGTTTCTGGGGTTGACTCTTCCTCTTCATCAGCAAATAGTGAAACCTCTTGTACCGTTGTTTCAACTAATTGCTCGTCTGTTTCTTTGATCTGATCGGCTTTCGTTGATTGCTGTTCAGTTTCATAAGAGACAGCTTTTGTTTCCTTTTCAGTAAATGGATGGTCTGCCGTTAAACCTTCTTCATAGGCTTCTAACTGAGTTCTAGTCGTTAAGGTCATTTGTTCTGCGTTCACGATTCGTTCTTTTAGCATCGTCATGCGACTAGCCGATTCGTTTTTGACACATGTTTCAAAAGCAGAAACCTCCCCTAATAGAATTAATAATTCTTTACTACGTGTCACTGCTGTATACAACAAATTTCGTTGCAGCATTCGGCTATACTGATGAACCATTGGCAGTAACACCATGCGGAATTCACTACCTTGCGCTTTATGAATCGAACAACAATACGATAGCGTAATTTTATTCCATTCATTTCTTTTATACGTTACTTCATTATTATCAAACTGTAAAACCAACTCGTCCACTTTGTCCTCTGAGTCTTTGGCTAAAGTAATTCCGACGATTTCTCCCATATCTCCATTGAACACATTTAATTCTGGCGTATTGACTAGTTGCAAAACTTTGTCCCCAATCCGATAGACGGTGTCATTCCACTTGACTTCTTTTTTCTTCCCCTCATTTGGATTGAAGATTTCTTGCATCATTTTATTCAAGGCATCAATGCCAGCTGCGCCACGATACATTGGCGCTAAAACTTGGATATCTTGTGGCGTAAACCCTTTTGCTTTTGCCTTTGTGACAATTTGTCGAATGTATTCTTCAATATGACCAATATCACTTGCAAAGAACGAGCGATCCTTTTGATTTTTTTGAAAATCAGTAGGCAACTTTCCTTCTTTAATTTCATGGGCAAGAGGAATAATACTTGAACCGTCTCCTTGACGATAAATTTCGTTTAGCTCACATTTGGGAATTTCGTTAATTTGCAATAAGTCATGTAAGACTTGACCTGGACCGACAGACGGTAGCTGATCCTTATCACCAACAAAAATCACTTGCATGTTTGTCGGAATAGCTTTTAATAATGTATTGGCTAACCAAGTATCCACCATGGACATTTCATCTACAATTAGCAAACCACCTTCTAATTCTTTGGCGGTTAAACTCGGATTTTTTTCACGACCTGTCAAGCCTAACAAACGATGGATGGTACTTGCAGGTAAACCTGTCGTTTCGTTCATACGTTTCGCTGCTCGCCCAGTTGGCGCCGCTAGCAAGATTGGAAACATCTCCTGCGTATAGTCTTTGAGATCTAATGAAAGACCATTTAGTTCCGCAAACAACGAGACAATCCCATTAATAACAGTTGTTTTCCCTGTTCCGGGCCCTCCAGTTAAAATAAATAACGGCGATTTAATCGCTTCTTCAATCGCTGCTTGTTGCGAGTCGCCATACTGAATATTTAAACGTTTCTCAATCATTCGGATATTTTTTTGGACTTCTTCTTCCTCATAATGAATTTCTTTTTTACGAGAAAGTAAACGCTGAATCGAAGTACCAATGCCCCATTCAGAAAAATAGAGACTGTTCTCAAAAAGTTTAGTCTCTTCTTGTTGGATTTTTCCATGTTCGACTAACGTAATGATTTCATTGGCCACTTGATCAGGTGAGATTTCCACTGGGCGACTTGCTTCCAAGGTCCGAATCGCTTCTTCTAATAAAACATCTGCTTGAACATACGTATTGCCTGAGCGAATGGAGTGTTCAAACACTTCATGTAAAATCGCCGCTCGAATTCGAACAGCAGAATCCGCCTGAATGCCGATTTGTTCAGCAATATTGTCCGCTCGTTTAAATCCGACTCCCTCAATATCTTCAACTAACTGATAAGGATTTTCTTGAATCACAGAAAGGGTTTCTTCTTGATAGGTTTGATAAATTGAAAAAGCTAACTGACTACCGAAGCCGTATCGATTTAGTCCCACAATCACTTGCTCCATCCCGTGATTCAAGCGAATTGTTTCGACGATTACTTGACGTTTTTTTTCATTTAAAACAGTAACTTCTTCCAAAACACTCGGGTCATCAATAATTCGGTCAATCGCACTTTCCCCTAATACTTCAACAATTTTTTCAGCAGTTCGTTTACCAATGCCAGGAAATTTGTCACTTGATAAATAGTTAACCACCCCACTAGCCGAAGTCGGTCTTTCTTGCTGATAACTATCCACCTGAAACTGTCTGCCATAACGAGGATGGTCCACAAAATGACCAAAGAAACGATAGGGTTCCTCTTCTTGAACTTGGCCAAAACTTCCAGTTACTACAATTTCTTTTTCTAAATAATCTGTATTTGTATCGGTCACATTTACAAGAACGACTTTATAAAAATTACTGGGATTTTCAAAAAAGATTGCTTGTACAGTTCCAACAATAAAGGCTTTTTCTTCGTCCTCACCAAAAAGTGTTACCACTACAAGCCCTCCTTTCTGTTGTGTGCTTATTGTGCTTTTTCTTTAGCTAAAAAAGACGTATCATTCCATAACGTTAAGTCGTACGGCATGTTCCTTGATGCCTCTTTGGTTTCAAGGATTGAGAGGCTATTGTTTAACAGCCCGCCCATTGTCCGTAATTCTGATAATGGTTTACCAGCCATCGCTTGGATTGCCGCCGTCAGCGCTGCTCCGTGTCCGACAAATAGAACTGGACCTTCGTGCTGTTTCGCCGCTTCAGCAACTGTTTCTGAAATCCGTTGAATCGCTTGCTCGATTGGTTCACCATCAAAAATTGTTGGATCATACAAATCTAAACGATGCCGTAAATGATCTAATTCTTCTCCATAAAAATTACGCATTTCTTCAATATATTGTCCTTCTAGACGACCTAAACCTAATTCTTTTAAGGTATCTGTATAAACAATTTCAACTGGATGATTCAATTCTTGTTGAATTCCCCGCGCAGTATTTTTGGCACGTAATAGCGGACTAGAATAAATTTTTTCAAACGGAATATCTTGTAAATATTGGCCTAATTGTTTAATTTCGTCATAACTAGTTGGTAATAACGGCGAATCTCCTGTCATTCCTTGAAATCGTTTCTGTTGATTCCATTCAGTTTTTCCATGTCGTGTAAAATATAATTTCATGTAACTTCTCCAAACTTCTTTATCTCTTCATATGTCTTTCTAGTTTATCACTTCCCTGCGAAAATATCCATGGAAGTTTCTAGTAATCCAAGCAAAATAAGCCTAGAACAAAAATCTAAATTGTTTTTTGTTCTAGGCTTGAAAATTGGGCAACAGTAAAAATAAAACCACTTTCTTCTGACATTTTTGAAAAAAGCGCTACTGTCTTAACTTTTTTTAATCCAATTTATCATTTTCATAATGATGCGTCAGTTCTAAGTTCGGAAAATTTTGCTGACGTAAGGCTTCATAAACAATTAGTGCGGCAGTGTTAGAAAGATTCAATGAGCGCACATGTTCATCATTCATAGGAATTCGGATACACTTTTCTTCGTTTTCTCGCATAAACGTTTCTGGTAAGCCCGTTGTTTCTTTTCCAAAAAGGAAATAATGGTCCTCGCCATCATTATAATTGACCTCGCTGTATGTTTGGTGAGCAAATTTGGTTACTAAATGCAAGTGTTTGCCTGCCACATGGGCTAAAAAGGCAGCCAAATCTTTATGATACGTAATATTTACATCATTCCAATAATCTAATCCAGCACGTTTTAAGTGTTTATCATCTGTTGAAAATCCTAAAGGTTCAATTAAATGCAACGGTGTATTCGTCGCTGCACATGTCCGTGCAATATTTCCAGTATTTGCTGGAATTTGTGGTTCAAATAAAACAATATGGTTCGTCAACTATCTTCAGCTCCTCAAATATCAATCGTGTTCATTTTAGCATAAATTCAAAATAAATAGCGCCCACAATACTTATTTTCAAAAAAAACCGCATGACGCGATGATGTCAGGCGGCAGCTATTCTAACCAATAAAAAAAACGTACCGTCTCGGTGTCTAGCACGGCGAGTCGTTACGTTAGTGAAGGTCTCTTCACTAACTTTTATCAGAACAGGACCCTGATAAAAACCAATGAAAAAACAACTTGTAAGTAATATAACACCAATGTCACTTTATTGCAAGACTTTTTTAGGATTTTCTTCACAAAAAAGTCTATCTTTTACGACCTACTAACAAGCGGACGTCAATCGTGATTTTTTCCAATGGTCGCTGTTGTAGCTCGGCTTTAACTTCTTGAGAAACTTGCCACTCTAATGGCGACATTTCTAATAAATCCAACCGTCTTTCCTCGGGAATGTCAAAGCAATAAGTTATTCGTTCATCTACTTCCACAGCTAATTCCTCGGCAAAACGTTGGACTACTTTTTGATTGGAATAAATTTGTTTCTTTTCGTCATTGGGATAAAAAGCCGCTCGTAATTCCTTTAAGTAATTCTCTTCAGGAATAATTTTAATCACAGTCCCGTCAGCTTTTAGTACTCGCTGAAATTCTTGATAATGTGAAGGGGAAAAAATATTTAAAATCGTATCAAACCCTTCATTCGCAAATGGCAAATTCGTTAAATCCGCCACACACCAAAACGCATCAATTGGCTGATTACTTGCTAAATAGATTCCTTCCTTTGATAAATCAAACCCGATTTTCAGTCCAGATAAGCCTGCTTGACTTAACTCAGCAAGAAAACTCCCTTCACCACAACCAACATCGACTACTGTTTTATTTTGAGGAAGATAGTGCATAATTTTGTTTAAAACAGGCGCGTACATGCCACTTTGAATCATTTTTCCTCGAGAAGTAAACATTTTTTTATTATATTCTGTCTGAACGCCATGATTTAGAAAGTATAGCGTGCCTTTCTTGGATAAATCAAATTGATGTCTCTGTTGACAAATCAGACCAACCCCTTCTACATGCATTGGTTCATGACAAGTTGGACAGCGAAATACGGCTGCTTCTTTTTTCAATAATTGTTGTGCTCGTTCAATTTTCTTTAACATTTAAAACTCCTTACGTTCATTAAATGAACATTTTCTCTTATAAAAAGTTGCACTCTTTTTTTCAGGGCTATGGTAGTAAGCAGAATTATGGTACAATGCCTGTGAAGAAAAAGCAAGGAGCGATAAGAAATGATTAAAGAATTCTGTGCCGAAAATTTCACTAAGATTCCCCAAGCCATTCAAAAAGGTGCGAATCGCATCGAATTATGCGATAACTTAGCCGTGGGTGGAACGACGCCAAGTACTGGTGTTATTGAAGAAGTCTTAGCATACGCTGGCGAACATTCTGTACCAGTGATGACAATCATTCGTCCTCGTGGCGGCAATTTTGTCTATAATGATATTGAATTAAAAATTATGCATACCGATTTAATCGAAGCAAAGAAATTAGGAACCGACGGCATTGTTATTGGCTGTTTAACTGAGGACGGTTGGTTAGATGAAGAAGCTTTGGACTTATTCATTGAAACAGCTGAAGGCTTGCAAATCACTTTCCATATGGCTTTTGATGCCTTGTCGAAAGAAAACCAATTTAAGGCGATCGACTGGTTAGCTGAGCGTGGTGTGACGCGTATTTTAACTCATGGCGGGCCAGCTGGTACCCCTATCGAAGACAACTTTGATCATTTAAAAGAATTAATTGCCTACGCAGATCAACGGATTCTTATTTTACCAGGTGGCGGTATTTCCACAGAAAACGTTCAAACTGTGATGGACACTTTAAAAGTCACAGAAGTCCATGGCACAAAAATTGTTTAATTTCTTGTATCTAAAAAAGTGAGGTAGCCGTCGTATTAACGGCTATCTCACTTTTTTGATTTCAAGCAAACCAACGAATCCTTTTACCTCAGTCTCATGATAAATAAGTGCAATTTTTTAAACAAAATAACGCATAAACATGCTGGCAATATTGAAATAAATTAATACACTGGTTAAATCACTTAAGGTAGTAATAAACGGGCCACTGGCAACTGCGGGATCAAACCCTAATTTATCCATTAACATTGGGATTAAACTCCCTGCTAAATTCGCCACAGTAATTGCACAGAGCATTGCCATCCCAATCACAAATCCAAGCGGAAGATTATGTTGCCACACGCCAACCACAATCATAATGGTTAAACCTGTCACAGCCCCCGTCACTAGTCCCGTGAGCACTTCACTTAAGATTAAGCGACCAAAATTACTATCCTTTTCATCTTTCATAGCCAAACGGCGTACCGCGACCGCCAATGATTGTGTCCCGGCATTGCCGGCTGTTCCGGTAATTAAAGAAATAAAAACGGCTAAAATACTCGCTTCGCTAACTAACGACTCATAATTACTGATTAACGAGGCCGTAGACATCCCTAAAAACAGCAGCGTAATTAACCAAGGTAATCGTTTAGAAGCGGCTTTTAAAGGGTTCTCACTAACTTCTTCAACGTCGACCCCGGCTAAACCAGAGTAGTCGCTAGCGGCTTCATCATCGATAACATCAATAATATCATCAACTGTTACAATCCCCAACAAATGATCATCATAATCTGTAACTGGCACAGCTAAGAAGTCATAGTCACGAATTGTTTGCGCGACATCTTCTTGGTCATCGCCGACATGAACTGAAATAACCCGTTCATTCAAAATATCAGCAATCAAGGTATCATCATCATTAACAATTAAATCCCGCAACGAAATAACGCCGACTAAATGATTTTCTTGGTCGACTACGTAAACGTAATAGATTGTTTCCGCCATGTCCGCTTGATTTTTTAAGACGTACATCGCAGAACGCACTGTTTGATTCGCCACAATCGAAACAAATTCGGTGGTCATAATCGCCCCAGCAGTTTCATCTTCGTAATGAAGTAACTCTTTAATTTCGCCTGCTTCTTCACTACTTAACAAACTAAGATATTTCGCCTTTTGGCTTTTATCTAACATATTTAGTAAATCCACCGCATTATCGGTATACATCTCAGCTAACATATCGGCTGCATAGCTTGGGCGCATTTCAGCTAAATAGTCTTTCATATTCTCATTATCTTCTTCGATAACATCAAACATATCCGCTAGTTCTTTCGGAGATAGGTAATTGTATAAATGTTGTCGGTCTTTTTCATCTAACGATTGGTAAAATTGTCCTTGTTCATAAATGTGTAACGCTAAAAACAGCTCACGAAATTCGTTCATTTGTTGATTTTTTAGCGTTTCTAAAAGAAGGGCAAATTGCTCTTCCATTTCTTGGCCTTCATTCATCTTACACTTTCCCCTCCTGCCTCTTTATTATTATAACGTATCATCTACACTTTTCATATCCTCCGCTAGTGGGGAAATCAGATGAACCGTTTCTTTGGTAAAAGGATGAGTAAAAATTAGTTCTATGCAATGCAACGCTTGCCGCTCAATTCCTTGATCCATCTTTCCATGATACATCTCATCCCCTAACAATGAACAGCCAATTGCTTCAAAATGTACCCGAATTTGATGTGTTCGTCCTGTATGGAGCTGAATGCGCACAGCTGCTGCTTGGGCTCCTCTTTTTGCGAGCCAATATTCTGTACTAGCAAATTGACCTGTTTCGATAACTTGGCGTTTTAATAAAGAGGACAAGTCGCGCCCAATTGGCTTTTCAATCAATTGATGCTCGTTTAACTGCTCAATCGCTCCACCAACAAGGGCATAATAAATTTTTGTCACTTTTTTTTCTCGTAATTCTTGGTCAATTAAAGCATGAGCAAAGCCGTGTTTCGCAAATAACATCAGCCCAGAAGTATCTCGATCTAAACGAGTCACGACATGAATAACTTGATTCACGTAATTTTGACGCTTGTAATAGCCCTTAACACGATTCGCCATCGTTCCTGAAGGATGATACTGAGCAGGTATCGAGGCAATGCCAGCAGGCTTATTAACTACTAAAAAATGATCATCTTCAAACACAATTTCAATCGGTTCATCATCTGTTAATAATGTCTCATGTTCCGCTTCATCTGGAATCGTCATTTTAACGACATCGCCAGTTTGTAAAGGATAGATGGCATTTTGAACGGTCCCATTCACTTGAATTTTACCACCCTGAAATTTCACCTTAGCTAATAACCCTTTTGAAACACCTTGTTCCTTTAAAAAATATTTCACTTGTTGTGTTGTTTCTTTGTCATATGTCCATTGAAATTCCATCGTTTAATTAATCCTCACCAATAAAGGCATCTTTCACTCGATGCCAAAAATGCATGTGCCGATAAGAGGCAAAATGAATCCGTTCGTCTGCAATTCGATAGCAGACAGAAGCGATATTTTCTTGATAAATATCTAATTGGTCCACCGTGACAAAATAATCATCACTTTCCTGTAATTTAATCTCCAGCCACTCCGTATGTGCGATTACAATCGGTGACCCCAATGTTCGAAAGACACGATTGTTTAAGGAGGCGATTTCGGTTAACTGAAACGCATTAATGCTAGGATGCAAAACAGCTCCACCAATACTTTTATTATACGCAGTAGAGCCGGTTGGGGTCGAAATCGACAACCCATCACCACGAAATCGTTCAAACAGTTCGTCTTTAATAAACACATCGCCCACCATCGTCCGGTTTCCTCGTTTAATTGTCGATTCATTTAATGCTAAAAAATGTTTATCTGGTTTCCCATCTCTAAACCGAATCCGCACATCTAATAATGGATAACTCGTACTTTTTTCACGATGAATACATAAACTTTCAACTAGTTCTTTTAATTCATAATCACGCCAATCTGTATAGAAACCCAAGTGTCCGGTATGTACACCTAAGAAACTTACTTCGTTTAACAGATGATTAAATCGATGAAAAGCGGAAAGAAGCGTACCATCTCCGCCGACTGAAATCACAAGTTCAGGTTGACGATTGTCTATTTGAATTTGGTTTTGCTCTAATAGTGTTGTCAGTTGTTTTGTGACTTGTTTCGATTTTTCTTCCGAGTTATGAACAATCGCCACTTTCATAAGCAGACTCCTTTACTGATTTTCTGGTGTTTCGTTTTTAATTTGCTTATAGTATTCGTTTTCTAGCAATCCACGGCCATGAGAGAAGTAATGTTGTGCTTCTTGAATTTCTTCACGAATAGATGACATTTCTTCATCTAATAAATAGGCTGCCTCTGCCGCTCGCTGAAGGCGTTCTTTCATTTCTTCAGGAAAGACACCTTGATATTTATAATTCAAAGAATGTTCAATCGTTGCCCAAAAATTCATGGAAAGTGTCCGAATTTGGATTTCGGCCAAAATAATCTTTTCCCCGGTGACTAATTGCACAGGATATTCCACCACCACATGGTACGAACGATAGCCACTTTCTTTTTTATTTTCAATGTAGTCCCGTTCTTCCACAATTTTTAAGTCTTTACGATTTCTTAAAAGTGCGACTACCTGGTAAATGTCTTCCACAAATTGGCACATAATCCGCAAACCAGCAATGTCTTGCATTTCTTCTTCAATCCGATTTAAAGGAATATGCCGAATAGCCGTCTTTGTCAAAATACTATCTACTGGTTTCACACGTCCTGTAACGAATTCAATTGGTATGTGTTTATCTTGCTCCCGAAATTGTTTACGAATACCTCGTAGTTTTACTTTTAATTCGCTGACCGCCTGTTCATATGGCGCTAAAAACAGCTCCCACTCTCGTTCCATGGTAGATCCCTCAATTTCCTTGAATTTCATTCACTGATTATTTTACCACAGTCCTCCCTAAAATAGGGTGTTATTCGCTATTTGATTTCCAAACGCCTTTCATTAGAAAAAATTTTCACAGAGAAGACCACTTTTCTTGACGGAAACCTATATAATATGTGAAAATTGGAGTGATTTAAGAAAGAGAGAGAACCCCATGAGTGAGCACTTAGAAATTGAATTTAAAACATTAGTTAGTCCGCAAGATTTCAAACGATTAATCGACCATTTTGCTATTCAAAAAACGGACTTTTTTACGCAAACAAATCATTATTTTGATACGGACGATTTTCAATTAAAAGCACAACGAATGGGCTTAAGAATTCGCGTATTAGCAGATCGTGGTGAGTTAACCTTAAAAGTTCCTGCGCCAGAAGGATTATTAGAAATCAATGACCCTTTATCGCTTGAGACGGCGAACCACTTTATCAAAAAGAATCACCTCCCTACTGAGGGGGCTGTGGCGAAGAAATTACAAGAATTAGGTATTGAAATCGCCTCGATCCATTTAATTGGTTCATTAAAAACAGCACGTGCAGAAAAACAAATTCCTCAAGGATTACTTGCGTTAGACGAAAGTTGGTATAACCAACAGCACGATTTTGAATTAGAGTTAGAAGTTACTGAAGCTGAAAGCGGCAAGCAAGCGTTTCAAACATTAATGGCTGATTTGAACATTCCCATTACGCTTGCACCTAACAAGATTCAACGCATGATGCGGACCACTGCCCCTTAGTATTCGAAGCACTGACGTTCTGGCACCTGTATTTGAAAAAGCATGGCATTGGAGGAAGTATGAATGGTTGAAATTTATTTGTTCGTCAATCCTTTAGGCGGCGTCTGTTTAGAAATTGAAAAAGAAATTATACAATTGTCTGTTAACGACAAGAAGAAAATACAATTGCGCTTTATTCCTTTATTAAACATGAAAACGATCAATGAATTTTTGAGTCGTCAACATATTCCGATTAATGACATTAAACGACGGAATCGAATTTTTGAAGATTTATACTCAGCCGCTCTTGACTATAAAGCAGCACAGTTACAAGGCCGAAAAAAAGGCCGACAATTGTTGATTGGCTTACAAAAAGCAGTAGCTGAAGACGGTCTAGCTTACTCTCCTGAGTTATCAGAAGAACTACTTCTAGCGGCCGGCGGGGATATTGATATGTATCGTAAAGACCGACAATCCGATTTTGTCAAAGAATCTTTCCAAACCGACCAAAAAGTTGCTCGAGAAATGGGGATTAAACAACATCCTACCGCAGTCGTTTACAACTATACTTGCGAGAACGATTTCGGCATTTTAGTCGAAAATTTTGAAAACATGGATGAAATTAAACAACTTTGTCGTGTCCATCCACATAACGAACCGTTGCTGAACCAAGGTGACGCAACCTTTGAATTTAAACGTCGCTCCAATTATCATTTTCCAAATGGACATTTACATTTATTATAAAAAAGATGCTGCGACGAAAGCTGTTAACCAATTATCTTAAGAGTTAAAAAGTGGGATATAAGTCATTTCGACTTATATCCCACTTCTTTGTCTATAATTTTTCAACCAAAGCTTCTAATTCCGTTAAACGTTCTTCAAAAACTTTCATTGCATCTTCGATATACGCGGCTTGTGTCATATCCACGCCCGCTTTTTTCATCACTTCAATTGGGAAGTCACTACTTCCTGCTTTCAAGTAGTTAAGGTACTTCTCTAAAGCTCCTTCTTCTCCAGCTAAAATATGTTTAGACAATGCCGAAGCGGCTGAGAAGCCAGTTGCATATTGATAAACATAGTAATTGTAATAAAAATGTGGAATTCTCGCCCATTCGTAACTGATTTCTTCGTCTCTAACTACTTCTGGTCCATAATATTTAGCATTGAGCTCGCCATAATACTCACTCAAATATTCACTTGTTAATGGCGTGCCTTTAGCATCTTCCGTGTGAATAAAATGTTCAAATTCCGCAAATTGCGTTTGACGGAAAATGGTTCCCTTAAAGCCGTCTAAATAGTGATTTAAGACATACGCACGTACTTTAGGATCTGTTTCTGTTTGTAATAAATATTCTGTTAAAATATTTTCATTTGTGGTTGAAGCAATCTCAGCTAAGAAAATTGAATAGTCGCCATAAACATACGGCTGATTATTTCTTGTATAGTAACTATGAACACTATGGCCCATCTCATGGACTAATGTAAATAGTTGATCCAAACTATCATGCCAATTCATTAAAATGTATGGGGCTGTATCATAAGCTCCTGAAGAATATGCGCCACTTCGTTTTCCTTGATTTTCAATCACATCAATCCAACGACTTGAAAAAGCTTCTTTAACAATAGATAAATAGTCTTCACCTAGTGGTTTTAAAGCCTCAATTGCTTTTTCTTTTGCTTCTTCATAGCTGTAACGAATTGGTGCTTCACCTAGCAAAGGCGCATACAAGTCGTACATGTGTAATTCTTCTACGTTTAATAATTTTTTTCTTAATTTTACATAACGATGTAGCAAAGGTAAATGTTTATTTACTACAGCTACTAATGTTTCGTGAACACTTTCAGGGATATGATTACTTGCTAAAGAGGCTGCCCGAGCAGAATCATAATTTCTAATTTTTGCTTTATAATTATGCGTTTTAACATGTGCACCTAAAGTTGAGGCTAATGTATTTCTAAATTGTTTGTATACTTTGTACAAACCTTTAAATGCTGCTTCACGAACAGATGGATCGACACTTTCCATTAACTGACCATAAACGCCATGAGAAAGTTGAATCGTTTCGCCTTCAGCATTTTGCACAGTTGGAAATTCTAAGTCTGCATTATTTAAAATTGAAAATGTATTACTTGAGGCACCAAAAATTTCACTAGCCCCCGCCAGTAAAGCTTCTTGTTCCATCGATAAAACATGGGGACGTTCATCTAAAATATTTTGAATATAGTGACGATAAACAGCTAATTTCGGCTGCTCTTCAAAATATCCCCAGATTTGTTCATCACTTAATGTTAAAACCTCTGGGTCAAACCAAGAAACAGCTTCACTAACTTGTGCATATAAAGAACTAGCTCTGGCATATAAAGCTTGGTAAGCTGTATTTGTAGTGTCTTGATCATTTTTTAAATGAGAATAGACATATAATGTTTCCACTTTTCGATAGACATCTAAAACGTATTCTAACGCAGCTAGAAAAGCTTCTGCACCATTCCCTAAGGTTCCTTTAAATGATTCTGCTTGATTTAGCTCTTCTGTCAACTGATTATACGCAGCATCAAAAGCAGCATCATCTTTAAAAATTTTGGTTAAATCCCAAGTCAATGGAGTTGGAACTTCATCACGTGTTGGTAATTGTTTAATTTCGCTCATAGTTTACTCTCCTTTAAGAAACGTTTTACTCATTATACTATCATAATTTAACACGTGTGACTAAAAAAATGTTGTTTTTTCACTTTTTTTAGCCAATGAATGAGCTTTTCTGGATCTTCTCTTAGGAAAATACTAGTTATTAGGTACTTATTGTTTACTTTAATTAACACATAACATTCTTGTAACCATCTCAATAAGTTATTTCCCACAATTTTAAAAAGCTTTTTTAAGCCAATATTCGGCAGTGGCTGCCAAACAAAGTTCCCTTCTTCCAAAAAAACAGCTTCCAAGATACGCCATAGTTCCTGTTTGGTCACTAAACGCTCTTCTTCGGTTTTTAGTGCTTCCCAAACAAGCATTTTTAAATGAATATCTTCTTCAGAAGAAGGTAATAGCTTCAATCCAGGATAGTAAAACCAAGGAGGTAACTGGAGAAGGTGACAACCTTTCGTGTATAAAAAACTCTGTGTTCTAAGCAACTGAGCATTTCTGTAACCAAGTTGTTGCGTCAATTTTTGATAATAATCATGCATCAATTGGCCAGTGTGCCGTCTATCTGGCAGTAAATTTAAATTAGCGGTCGGTAGTCGGAAGATTTCTAGTAATTGTTTTTCGTAAAAATCCCATGATTGTTTTCTTCTATAAAATTGTTGACATTGACTCTCTTCAATATGACAAAGTAATTCTATTCGTTCTTGTTTCTTATTGGCCGTCCATAAATAAAACCCCAAGGACTCCGAAAAGTAAAGAAATTGTTTCGTTAATTGCGTGAGCTTGTCTTTAGGCACTAATCGTTCACCTAAAATCCAAACAACTTGATAGCCATGAGCTTGATAAGTCTCCGTCCGTTCCACCAAACGTTTAATTGGCAATGGACTACATTGAATTTCAATGGCTATCTTGCCAATGAGTAAATCTGGGCGTTGCTTCAAGGCGGGTAAGTATGCCTCAACTTGAAAGGACAGCTTTTCGCGTAAACACTTTTCCGCAAAAAGCTGCTTCAAGCGGAGGTGTTCTTCTGTTTCAGCTTCTGCTTCGTACCAACAACTATTCTTTTTACGATGAGCAAAATGGGGTATTTTAATGGGGCCTGCCTTCAAAATGACCGATTGATGACACATTGGACACACAAAAGCTTGTTCGCTTCGTATCTGTGTTAATTCATCAATCGAGCAATCGATTAAAGAAAATAACTCTTGGTTGTCTACCGTTAAAGCTGTTAACATGATTTTCACCTCTCATAAATAAACTACGTAAAGTTTCTTAATTTTCATCAAAAAAAAAAAGCAAAAACCCGAAAGTTTTTGCTTTTTTGCTTAATCATTAAAGTAATAACGTGTTAATTCCAACGCACTGCGTTCCATAATACAAGTGCCATATTCGACTAAAGTATCCTGAGTGACAGTTGTTTTATGAGCAAATTCTAAAATCTGTGCAATTTCATTGTCAACATTTGTTTTTTCTAATTCATCGGTTAAGAACAAAACTTGTAAGTAATAACGATCGTTGTACGTGTATAAGTTAGTCAAAACAGATTGCATGAAGACTTCTTTGGATAATTGGATCATCGCTTCAAAATTATCTAATTCAAAGATTACATTTCTGTTTGTTTCATCTGTGGCTTCCATCTCATCAAGTTCATCGGCGGCTGCTTTGTCTGCTTCAATTTGTTTGCGAATCAATTCGCTAACATCTGCATTGACTTCGCTCAGACCTTCTAAGGAAGACAAGTCGTCCATAGCGACATTTTTACTAATAAACAGTTCTAAACCATCATTTTTAGGCAAGACTTGGAAAGTGACTGCTTCACTACCTTGGAATTCATCTTCGACATCAACTTCTTCTAAAATACTATAAAAGAAATTTTCAACATCTTTGTGGTTTCCTAGTAAGTCAAGAAAAGTAATCCCTCTATCCGCCAGGTCTTCGTTGCCAATTAACACACGAATCGTATTTTCATTAATATGTTCCATTTCCATAGCGCTACACCTCTCTTTGCTTCAATCAGGAAACTTCTTACGTTCATTGTAGCGAAAACTACACAAAAGTAAAGTGGAAAGTCTATAAATCCTCGAAAACTAGCGAACGTTTTATAAACTTTGAACTTTTTTAACGATTGGTTTTTCGCTCCTTCTACCTCTTCATCTTAACGCAGTCTCTCCAAAAAAGATACTATTTTTCCTTGACCACGTTCTGCCAAATCAAATGAATACAAGTTCTAAATATGTATTAAAAAGCCAGAGATAAAAATCCCTGGCCCTAAATTCATATGAATCGTTCTTTATTACAATTAACAAATAAAGAACAAAATTTTATATTTTTTATAAACCTGCCATTAATTGTGCTTGGCGCAATTCCAGTTGTCGAACATCTCTTGGTAAGAATCGACGAATTTCATCTTCGTTAAAACCGACTTGTAATCTTTTCTCATCAATCATAATTGGCCGACGCAACAATCCAGGGTTTTCTTGAACCAACTCTAATAAATCTTGAAGTGGAAGCTCGTCCAAATCCATATTTAATTTTTGGAAAACTTTAGAGCGAGTAGAGATAATCTCTTCTGTTCCATCTTCTGTCATGATTAAAATTGCTTTTAATTCCTCAATATTTAAAGGTTCAGAAAAAATATTTCTTTCTTTAAAAGGAATTTCGTGCTCTTGCAACCAGGCTCTAGCCTTACGACATGACGTGCAACTCGGGGAAGTATAAAGTGTCAACATTGTGCATCACTCCTTTTCGCGAATCATCGCGTTTCTGAAACAGGGAACTGTACTGTTCCTCTATTTAAAACCAGTATACCTAATTTCTAATAAAAATACTAGGGGTTTTTAAACATTTTTTATTAACTTTGTTTATTTTTCCTTCATTACATCCGTGTAAAATTAGGGTTAATTTTTATGAAATTTTATGGATATTCGTTATGATTCTGTAAAAAAGTAATACAGTTTTCTATTTTTATGGTTGCTGTTATAATTTACTTCTCTTGGGGATTTTTCAAGAAGTTCCCATGTATTTTTTTCTAATAAAATGTATAATAGAACTATTCACTATCTTAAGTCTAAAGTCAGGTGGTTATTTAATGAAAACAATTTTTTCTGGTATTCAGCCCAGTGGTACTCCGACAATCGGAAATTACATTGGTGCAATGAAACAATTTATCGAATTACAAAATGAATACAATTGTTATTTTTGTATTGTAGATGAACATGCCATTACCGTTCCCCAAGAACCGCAAAAGCTACGCCAGCAAATTCGTAGCTTAGCAGCTCTTTACCTAGCGGTTGGTTTAGACCCACAAAAAGCAACAATTTTCATACAGTCTGAAGTGAGTGCCCATGCAGAAGCTGGTTGGATCATTCAGTGCAATACTTCTATTGGTGAGTTAGAGCGAATGACACAATTTAAAGATAAATCTCAAAAAAATGGTCGTGCTGGCGTAAGCGCTGGTCTTTTAACATACCCTCCATTAATGGTTGGTGATATCGTGTTGTACAACGCTGACTTAGTGCCAGTCGGAGATGATCAAAAACAACATTTAGAATTAACACGTGATTTTGTGGAACGCTTCAACAAACGTTACGCCCAAAAAAATCAAGAAATTTTAACGATGCCTGAAGTAAAAATCGCTGAGCAAGGTAGTCGAATTATGAGCTTACAAGAACCAACGAAAAAGATGAGTAAGTCTGATACAAATGTGAAGGGCTTTATTTCAATGCTTGATGAACCAGCAGTGATTCGCAAAAAAATCCGCTCTGCTGTAACTGATTCAACCGGTGTAATTGAATATAATAAAGAAGAAAAGCCTGGCATTACTAACTTACTAAATATTTATTCTGCTGCGACAGGTCAAACTGTTGAGGAACTTGTTCAAGCTTACGAAGGCAAAGGCTATGGAGACTTCAAAGCAGATTTAGCAGAAGCAGTAGTTGCCTTATTAGAACCTATTCAAGTGCGCTACCAAGAACTTTTAGCTTCAGAAGAATTAGATATGATTTTAGATGAGGGCGCAGAAAACGCTCGCCAGGTAGCCAACAAAACACTTCAACGAATGAAAAATGCTGTTGGTTTGGGAAGAAAAGTTCGGCGCTAACTAAACATAATAAAAACCCGCGAAGTTTTATTCGCGGGTTTTTTTATGTTCTAAATTGAGCATCGTACAAGCGACGATAGTGGCCTCTTTGCGCGTACAAAGTTTCATGTGTTCCATCTTCTAAAATTCCTTGGTCACTCACTACGATTATTCGATCAGCATGTTTAATCGTTGCCAGTCTGTGGGCAATAATTAATGTTGTTCGCCCGTCAGCTAACGAGTTTAATGACTCTTGAATCACTTGCTCTGTTTCTGTATCTAATGCAGAAGTCGCTTCATCTAGAATTAAAATCGGCGGGTTCTTCAAGAACATTCGCGCAATTGCCACTCGCTGCTTTTGACCGCCCGATAATTTCACGCCACGTTCGCCAATAATTGTGTCCAAGCCATCTGGCATTAGCTGAATTACATGTTCTAAATGTGCTAATTTCACCGCTTGTTGAATGTCTATTTCTGTAGCATTTAAATTCCCATAAGCAATATTTTCTCGTAATGTTCCAGGGAATAAAAACACATCTTGTTGAACAATTCCAATCTGCTTACGTAATGAAGCCAAGGTCATTTGCTGGATATTTCTACCGTCAATCGTAATTTCACCACTACTGACTTCATAAAAACGAGGCAACAGATTGCACAAGGTCGTTTTTCCTGAACCACTTTGGCCAACGAAAGCAACGGTTTCACCAGGTTGAATTTTTAAATTGATATGGTCTAAAACTTTTGTGCCATCTTCATAAGCAAATGAAACATCTTTATAGGCAATCGTTCCTTCTAAATGCGAAACAGCAACAGCTCCTGGCAAATCTTTGATGGACGGTTGTTTGTCCGTTTCTTCCGTAAAACGTTTAAAACCAGCAAATCCTTTGGGATAGCTTTCAATCATATTGTTGACTTTTTCAATCGGCCGAATAAAAATATTGGCTAATAAAATAAACCCTACAAACTGACCTTCTGTAATTTCTCCTTTAATTGTATAATACGCACCAAAAATTAATGAAAATAAATTTATCAGACGAATTAATAAGTAATTATAGGCGGAACTGACACCCATCACCTTATAAAAATATAATTTCGATTTTCGATACATTTGATTTAAATAATTAAACTGTTTTCGTTCAAATGGTTCATTTGCAAAAGATTGCGTGACACGTATCCCACTTACTGACGCTTCAATCCCAGCATTAAATTCACCTAAATTATCGTAAATATCCGTATTCGCTTTTGTCATTTTTTTATTAAAATAGCCTAGCGCAATCGTGATAAATGGCAATAAAATAAACGTAGCGATGGCTAATTTCACGTGAATGGTTAACATTAATAAAAAAGAACCTGCTAACGTCATAATCGTAATAAAGACGTCTTCTGGACCATGATGCGCCACTTCCGAAATTTCAAAAAGATCAGTGGTCAAACGGCTCATTAATTTCCCTGTTTTTTGATTATCATAATACTCAAACGGTTGTGTTTGAAGATGTTGATATAATTCTTCACGCATATCTGTTTCAATATTCACGCCTAACATATGACCAAAATAAACCACAATAAATTGTAAAAACGTATTGATTATATAAAATGCAAATAAGCCCGCACTAGCTAATGCAATGAGGCGAAAATCTCCTTTTGGCATAATCTTATCAATTACTTGGTTGACTGCTACTGGAAAAGCCAACTCTAACAGCCCCGCAAAAACGGCACACCCAAAATCCAAAATAAATAATCGACGATAAGGTCGATAATACCCAAAAAAACGCTTTAACATAACTCCCTAACTCTCCCCCTTCATTCTCATTCATTATACGGAAAAAGACTGTCTCTTGCAAAATTCTAACTTCTATCAGAACACGTGTTATTTAAGTAACTTTGACTCAAAATCATTTTCACAAACTTTTCATTATCAGAATATTTTTTCATTTATCGTTTCCATTTTTTCGGTAAAAATAACTATAATTGTCTTTTCCCGCAAGGCTTTGATTTCTGCGAAAAACCTTGAAATACAGTGAAAAATACTCTATTTATTTGTGAAAATATCAGCTACAATATAACATATGAAAAGTTTTGTAAAAAAGTTAAGAGGTGCACTTGTTAAATGAGAACCATTGTTTTTGATGTTGATGACACGCTGTACGATCAGCAACAACCCTTTCGAAATGCGATGTCTAAAATTTTCCCAAACGTTGCGACAGAGGATATGCATGAATTGTATCTTCGTTTTAGACACCACAGCGATGAAACGTTTCCGAAAGTTTTAGCCAATGAATGGTCCCTAGATTTCATGCGGTTTTTCCGGATGAATGAAACATTAAAGGATCTAAACTATCCAGGAATTTCACAAGAAGAAGGAAAAATTTTCCAACAAGTTTATGAAGAAGAATTGGATAATATTACGATGCATCCAGAAGTTACTAAGCTTCTTGATACTTTACAAGAGAAAGAAATTCCGATGGGGATTATTACAAATGGTCCAACAGACCATCAATTTAAAAAAGTTAAACAATTGAATCTTGAAAAATGGGTTCCAAGCCAAAATATCATTATTTCTCAAAGTACGGGTTTTCAAAAACCTGAAAAGGAAATTTTTGATTTAGCCTGTAATCAATTTTGTATGGAACCTGAACATACTTTATATGTTGGTGATAGTTATGACAATGATATTGTAGGCGCACGTAATGGTGGCTGGCATTCTCTTTGGTTTAACCACCGCTCTCGTGAACTACCAAGTTGCCAACCTGCATCACACCTTGCAGAAGTCACTTGTTTCACCGAACTTTGTCCGACTGTGGAGAAATTATTTAATCTTTAAAAAAAGCCGCTCTTCAAATTGAAGTGTAGTGACCCCAAAAAGTTAGACTTTTTATAGAGTGGATTTTTCCACTCTATTTTTATGCAGTTTTTTGATTGAAT
>NZ_JAHLRI010000026.1:0-34272 GCF_018919685.1 Enterococcus sp. S183_ASV_20 | reverse complement strand
ACTATTTTTCAGCATCGTTCTTGTCTTGTTTTATTAACGTTCTTGTTTCACCGCTTCTAAAGCCGCTGTATTAATAATGTTCCAAGGTTTGTCAAACGCTGGTTGGAAGAAGAAGTCCGCATAGGCTAAGTCTTCAATCGTCATTTTGGCTTGAATCGCTAATGAAATAGCATTAATGTTTGCAGTTAAATCTGCTTTTGACATTAATTGAGCGCCTAAAATTTGTGTTGTTTCAGGATCATACACTAATTTAAACCAAGCTTTTTGTTTGTCTGGATTAAGGTCCATCAAGTAGTCTTCTACTACTGTCACCGCTTTTGTTTCTTTTCCTAATTTTTGAGCCATGACTTCGTTAATCCCTGTTGAAGCAAATTTATAATCAAAGACGGCCAAGCCAGAAGATCCTTGAACACCAGGGAAAGGTTTAACTGGTTCCTCTAGGTTTTTCACAGCAAAGCGACCTTGTTTACGAGCATTCGTTGCTAAGGCAATATTTACTTCTGTGTCTGCAGGATTGTATTTAATTAACGTAGCATCCCCTACTGCAAATACATCCGGCTCACTTGTCCGCATGTATTCATCCGTCTTGATTAGGCCATTCGGATGTAATTCCAAGGTACCTTTTAACCAAGCAGTGTTTGGACGGACACCAACCGCTACAACGACCAAATCAGCATCGTACGCATTTTTATCTGTAACGACTTTTTGCACACGACCGTCGCCTTCGTAACGTTCAACTGTTTCACCAGTTGCAATGGTAATATTATTAGCTTCCATCTCTTCTGTTAAAACATCTGTAAATTCTTTATCTAGATATACCCCTAATGGACGATCTAAAATGTCAATAACAGTAACCTTTTTGCCGGCTTTTGCAAATGCTTCGGCAGCTTCAATCCCAATATAACCACTACCAATCACAACCACATTATTGACTTCTGGATCTACTGTTTTTTGTTTTAATTTAATGGCCCATTGACGACCACGCATCAAGTAAATATTATCCAAATCTTTACCTGGAATATCTAATTCAAATGGGACAGCTCCGGGACTGATGATTAATTTATCATAATTTTCAACACGTTCTTCACCTGACACTAAATCTTTCACTGTCACTTGATGTTCTTTTGGTTGAATCGCTGTAATTTCAGTATTAGAAAAGACATTTACACCACGGCTCTCCATTTTTTCGCCAGTCATATAGCGAACAGAATTAACATCTTTCACTTTTCCTTCTAGGTACAACTGCATGCCACAAGACAAGAATGAGATAAAATCACCTTTCTCATACCATTGAATTTCTGCATCAGGATGAAGATTTAGTAATTCCTCTACCGCTTCATAACCTCCATGTGATGATCCTAAAACAATAACTTTCATCGCTCGTTCCTCCCATATAATATTATTTCTTACATAATAAAGAATATCATATATTCTCAAAAAATAACAAATAATATCCTCTTTTCCATTCTCAATTAAGTTCTTTAAATGAGAATAAAAAGGAGTATCCTCTGTATTTCGCCACTTTTCAATTACTTTTTTTATTTACTAAAAAATAAAAAATACTAAATTCTCCGATACGATTGATAGGGACGCCCCACTTTTAAATAGCTATTTTTACTTTCTAAAAGGTTATTTTTTTCTAGAAACAACACATATTTACGAACAGAAACATGTGAAAGCTGACTCGCTTCTGATAATTCTTGAATCGTAAAATAGTCGGTAAATTTGTCTATTTTTTTTAACAATAATTGTAATGTTGCTTGTGTTAGTCCTTTTTCTAAGGACATGTTTTGAAGATCTTGTTCATTTTTACGTGCGTTTGTCTGTGAATAATGAAATAATTGGTCCACTTTTGTTTGCGAAAGCTCCTTCGTTTCCAGCGTGAATTGAGCAGTTTTTTTCTGATAGTTTTCGATACTTTGTTGAAATCGCTCAAAAGAAAAGGGTTTAACTAAATAGTCTAAAACGCCTAAATGTAAGCTTCGTTTAACATTTTCCAACTCGTTGGCAGCCGTAATCAGGATGACTTCTGTATCAATTTTTTCATCTCTAATTGTTGCCAGATAGGTCAAGCCATTGCCATCTTTTAAATGAACATCTAATAAAACAAGTGCTGGTTGTTTTTCTTTCGTTAGTTGTAGACCTTCAGCAATTGTTGCCGCCGTATAAATAGTCGGTTGGTGAATTAATTTTTCAAGATATTTTTGATGTATATATGCAACCATAGGATCGTCTTCAATAATCAATAGGTTCATTTTCCTCTGCTCCTTCGTAATGAACATTTATGCGAATGACAAGCCAATTGTTTTGTTGGTTTTCCCAAGTCAATGTCGCTTCCGCATTCTCTAATAATCTTGCCAAATAAGAAGTGAAAAACTCTTGTTCAAAGCGTTCCAGTTGTTCTTTTGGATAAGCAAACGAATAAGTCGTCGTCAAACTTCCTGGCTGATAATCAATGGTTTCAATGATCTCTTCTGGTAACGGTTGTTCCATCAGGAAACGATGAATATAACGGTAGATAGCAATCAAATTTTGTGTATCTTCATCTCGTTTATTTGGTGGAATTTCTGGATAAATTTCAATAGCTAATTGTGTTTTAATTTCTGCAAACTTGATTCTTTCCCCACTTAAAAAACCTGCTAAAATAGGATTCCTAACCAAAATAGCTAAGCGCTGTGCAAATTCCTTTTCTGGTTTCAATAAATCGGCTAGATAATGTTTTAGCGCCTCATAATCTTCTAAATCGACTAAGCCATAAATGACATGCATCTTATTCATAAATTCGTGTGATTGACTTTGTAATGCCGAAGCATATGTTGTTGTGCTGACAAGCTGTTCTGCGACAATAAACGTTTCCGTCGCATTTTTCAGAAAGATAACATGCCCAATTGTTTTTTTACGGACATTAATCGGGGCGATTGAGACGAAATAATCCTGGCCATTTTGACGATAGAATTGCTCTGTTTTTGAATGTACGATTAATTTTTCAGGAGATAAAACCAATGCTGAAAGTTTCTTTCCTAGTAAATTTTCTTCACTATTTGTTATATTATGATACATTTTAGTTGCTTCAATATTTGCTAATAAAATATTTTGATCGGTATCAATCACAAGGATTGCGTCTTTCGTTTCCTCAAGCATGGCGTTTCGCTCTTCTAATAGACGAGCAATTTCTCTTGGCTCTAAATCGTGAAGTTGTTTTTTTAAATAATAAGAAACCACGATGGCTAATATAAAGCCAAAACCAACACTTAAAAGGACACTCACTGTGTAATCATTTTTTGTTCGTTCAATCAATTGTGAAAGCGAGGTCATTTTAATGCCCATTGCCACAACCCCAATTTGTTTTCCTTGATCATAGACTGGGACAAAACCTCGTAATGATTCTCCTAAACTCCCTTGACTAACAGATAAATGTTCCTCCCCTTTTAATGCTCGCACTTCATCGCCACCTTCAAAATGCTTACCTATTTTTTGGCGATCAGGATGTGTTAAACGAATCCCCTGCATATTCATAATCACGATAAAATCCAACTGATGGATTTCACCTAAACGAACCGTATACGCTTCCAATTCATCTGAATAGTGATCATTCTTTAAGGCTTCAATAACATTCGGTTCAATAGCCAACTGTTCCCCGACGGCTAAAAGTGCTTGCTCTTGGTTTTTACGAACTTCTTTAATTGTTTGAACCGTCGTTACTCCGTAAAAGAAAGTAATCATAATAATTAATGTTGCAATAAAAATCACTGATAAGAAGCACCATAATTTCCCGCCACGCTTCATTCCATCCCTCTTTTCTCTTCAAATAAAGTATAGCATAGGAAGATTTGGTTAAAAAACTTTTCTTTAGTTAAATTAATTAAATAATCTACTCTACAGAAAACGTTTACATTATGATGAATATAGATTAAAGTTATAGGAGGAAATAGCATGGAAAAGAAATTGCACGCAACAGCTGCTAATGAAACAGATTGGCGCAACAAATTAACCAAAACGAGGATTGGTTCGGTTACGTTACCTGTTTATCTTGTAACAGCTAGCATTATTCTTGTTACGGCTCTATTAGAACAACTACCAGTCAATATGTTAGGTGGTTTTGCCGTAATTTTAACAATGGGTTGGTTACTTGGAACAATTGGTGGAAATATTCCTATTTTGAAACATTTTGGCGGTCCCGCAATTTTATCTTTATTAGTACCATCAATTATGGTCTTTTTCAATTTACTCAACCAAAATGTCTTAGACTCAACAGATATTTTAATGAAACAAGCAAACTTTCTCTATTTCTATATTGCATGTTTGGTCTGTGGAAGTATCCTTGGAATGAACCGCAAAATTTTAGTCCAAGGTTTAATGCGCATGATTGTCCCGATGGCATTAGGAATGATTTTAGCAATGGGCGTTGGGACCCTTGTTGGAACGCTGTTAGGTCTCGGTTGGAAACATAGCCTTTTCTATATCGTCACTCCTGTTTTAGCTGGTGGAATCGGTGAAGGCATTCTTCCTTTATCCCTTGGTTATAGTGCCATTACTGGATTGCCAAGTGAACAATTAGTGGGGCAATTAATTCCCGCAACCATTATTGGTAATTTTTTTGCTATCATGTGTTCAGGTTTACTTAGTCGTTTAGGAGAAAAACGCCCTGAACTTTCTGGACAAGGTCAGTTGATCAAAATTACCAATTCAGATGATTTAAGTGATGCTTTAGAAGAAGACAAAGCACCAATTGATGTAAAATTAATGGGCGCTGGTGTTTTAATTGCGTGTACCTTATTTATTACAGGCGGTTTATTGCAACACTTAACAAGCTTTCCTGGTCCTGTTTTGATGATTGTTGTCGCAGCCTTTTTAAAATACTTAAATGTAGTACCGAAAGAAACCCAACGCGGATCAAAACAGCTTTATAAATTTATCTCTGGCAATTTTACGTTCCCGTTAATGGTCGGCTTAGGTATGTTATATATTCCTTTAAAAGATGTCGTAGGAATGCTTAGCTGGCAATATTTTGTTGTGGTAATTAGTGTCGTTTTCACTGTTATTGCTACAGGATTTTTCGTTTCACGCTTCATGAATATGAATCCCGTTGAGGCTGCCATTGTCTCCGCTTGCCAGAGTGGTATGGGTGGGACTGGCGATGTGGCTATTTTAAGTACAGCCAATCGAATGAACTTAATGCCGTTTGCACAAGTTGCGACACGTTTAGGCGGTGCCATTACAGTAATAACAATGACTGCTATTTTTAGAATGCTTTTTTAACCATAAGTGAATTATTTAGGAGGAAAATGATATGTCAACAAAAGATGTAAAAGAATTAGCGATTGAGCAAGCAAAAAAATTGGGGGGGAAATTAGAAGTCTGCCCTAAAGTTCCGATTGAAACAAAAGCAGATTTAGGAATTGCCTACACACCAGGTGTTGCGGCTGTTTCTTCTGCCATACATGAAAAAAAAGAACGCGCCTACGAATTAACAACAAAGAAAAACACCGTCGCCGTTATCAGTGATGGTTCAGCAGTTTTAGGTTTAGGTAACATTGGTCCTGAAGCAGCGATGCCTGTCATGGAAGGAAAAGCTGCATTGTTTAAACGCTTTGCTGGTGTGGATTCGATTCCCCTTGTTTTAGATACACAAGATACTGAAGAAATCATCCAAACAGTGAAGTTTTTGGCTCCAACCTTTGGAGGGATTAACTTGGAAGATATCAGCGCTCCTCGTTGTTTTGAAATTGAACAGCGTTTAATCGATGAACTAGATATTCCCGTTTTCCATGATGATCAACACGGGACAGCGATTGTTGTTCTAGCGGCTTTGTACAACAGCTTAAAATTAATCAACAAGAAAATAGAGGACATTCATGTGGTAATCAACGGCGGTGGCTCCGCTGGTCTTTCGATCACAAGAAAATTTTTAGCTGCTGGCGTAAAACATATTATCATTGTTGACCGTGCAGGGATTCTGAGCGAAACAGATACAGCTCTGCCACCACACCACGCAGAAATTGCGAAGCTAACCAATCGGGAACACCGTACCGGTGATTTAGCTACTGCTCTTGAAGGCGCTGATGTCTTTGTTGGTGTTTCGGCACCAGGCGTTTTAAAACCTGAGTGGATTCAACAGATGAATGAGCAGCCAGTTATTTTTGCAATGGCTAACCCAGTTCCTGAAATTTTTCCTGATGAAGCTTTAGCGGCAGGCGCTTATATTGTCGGAACTGGTCGTAGTGACTTTCCGAATCAAATTAATAATGTGTTAGCTTTCCCTGGTATCTTCCGTGGTGCCTTAGATGCTCGGGCGAAAAAGATTACGATTGAAATGCAAATTGCCGCTGCCAAAGGTATTGCAAAATTGATACCCGATAATGAACTCACGCCGACCAATATTATTCCCGATCCATTCCAAGAAGGAGTCGCAAAAGTCGTCGCCGAAAGCGTCCGTAACGCTGTCAAAGAAACAAATTAAAAAGAGAAAAAAGGAACAACTTAACTCAAGAGGAGTTAGGTTGTTCCTTTTTTAAATCTGAAACGCTAATCTATTATTTAAAACTGATATTAAACTCTTGCATATCTTTTTCAATATAAGCAAGTAATTTTTTATTTTCAAAGAAACGTGTAAAGTAGTACGCAATACGATAATCTTCAACAGCATCTAGTCCTAGCATTTGTTTATTAAACGCTTTTTCGTATAATAAGCAATCTAAAGAATAAATAGAACTGTGTGTCCGATTAATTTCGATTCCTTTATCACTTAATTCAATACTCTTTGCATAGTCTTTAATTAATGAATAGAATTTTGCGGTATTATAATAAATACGACATTGCTCTAATGGATAATCTAATTTGAATTCGCTTAGCAATTGTAAAGATTTATCGTAATAAACTTTTGCTTTTTCAATATCATCTTCTAATTCATATAAAATACCAATCGCATTCATGCTCAAAATATTATAAATATTAATATCACGACTAATTTCAGAACCACGATGTAAATAGAACAATGCTTCGCTATTATTTTTCTTACCTAATAAACTCGTAATTCCTTTATAATAGAAAAATTTTGTTTCTAAAATTCTGTTTGAACTTTCGATATCATCTGGATAGTCTTTCAACAAATCATAGGCTTCATCGTGCTTAAAGTAAAAGCATAATTCTTCTACTTTATTTAATAAGCTTTCGAGTTTTTTCTCACTAGAACCTTCGATACATTCTTCCACTTGTAAGTCTAAACGTAGACATACAGATGAGAAAATGTCTAAACTGTCACACACATTTTTGTTTTCAATGTTACTAATTGTTGCTTGTGTACAAATTCCTTTTGCCAATTCAGCTTGCGATAATTTTTTCTTTTTACGCGCTGTTTTGATTTTTTCTCCCGCTACTCTCACAGTCAAAACTCCAATCTTTCTATTTTTTTTGTATTAAACATACCATCATTTTACAGATAATGTTATAATGAAGCTATCATAATAAAGGAGGTGAAATATATGTTTGATTTACTTGCTTTATTAACTGGAATTTCAGTTCGTGGCAATGCACCACACCAATAATTACGTGTTTGTTTAACTGAATTTCTGACGGCTCTACCTATGCCAGTAGGTGGAGCCATTTTTTTATTTAATATTATAAAATTAACAGTATTTCTAAAACCTCACACTTAGTATAACACAAATTATAAATTATGCTAGATAGTTACCAAATTAACGTCATTACAAGGATGTTACGTTTTTACAACATCTTGTAAAACTAGACATTACTGTCCTTCTTTATCCACCACACTCAATGATAGCGATAGTATCTTATGATAGAAACAACATGTACATTATAACAATTATTATTAAGAAAGCTACTTCTCAATAGGAGAAGTAGCGCTTCTCTCGTTACAGTTTTACTCTTCTTCTTCAGCCATGAATGTATTGAAAACTTCTTCAATCATATCCCATTCAGCATCTGTTTCGATTTGCTGTAAATCGCCTTCTGTACCTTCTGCGTTTTCCACATATGAGTAAGCTTGCAATTCAACATCTTCATCCTCAGGAATTCCTGCTGGATATAATAAAACATAATTTTTACCGAATTCTTCTTGACCGTCAACAGTTAGTAAGATCTCGTATAATGTTTCATTTCCTTGTTCGTCTACTAAAGTAATGTGTTCATGTCCTTCGTGATCATGATCGTGGTTGTGTTCTGTCATTCTTCTTCTCTCCCTTGATGTATTCAAAGCTCGATAATTATCGGCTATGTGCATCTAAATAATTTTGTAGAATCATTACTGCCGCTAGTTTATCAATGACTTTTTTTCTTTTGGCTCTTGAAGCATCTGCTTGCTCCACCAAGAAACGCTCTGCTTGGACAGTTGTTAATCGTTCATCTTGATAGTCAACAGGTAATTGAAATAATTCTTGAATCTTATCACCATATGCCATGGATGCTTCAGCTCTAGGACCGATGGAATTATTCATGTTTTTCGGTAAACCTACGACAAATTTCGTGACTTCGTATTCTTTCACCAATTCACCTAATCGCTCAAAACCGAAGTTCTCTTCCTCTTCATTGATGCGAATAATTTCGATGCCTTGTGCTGTCCAACCTAATAAATCACTAACAGCCACACCGACTGTCCGTGAACCTACATCTAGCCCCATGATCCTCATTTGATATCGATTCCGTGGTTCGCTAAGTAATATTTGGTTAATTCTTCCATGATTTCATCACGTTCATGACGACGAATTAAGTTTCGAGCATCTTGATAACGAGGAATGTAAGCCGGGTCCCCAGAAAGTAAATACCCTACTATTTGGTTAATAGGATTGTATCCCTTTTCTTCTAATGCCCGATATACGGTTTCTAACGTTTCACTGATTGCTTTTTTTCGATTATCATCAAAATCAAAGCGTACTGTTTCGTCTGTAAAACCCATTTTACTACACCTCACTTCTACTTTTATACAATTTCATTTTACTAGAAAAGAACCGAAACTACAAACAAAATTTCTTCTCCTTCTCTCTTTTTTGTTATTTCTTAGTCTTTTATTAATAAAGGCTTCGTAAAAAAATGACAGCCATCGATAATTTTAAAATTATAAAAACAAATACACAACTTTATAAAACAAGAATAAAGCTCTGCTAAATCGCCAGAATATCACCTTTCCCTCCAATTCATTTTGCGAAAAAATCGACGTTTCTCTTTTGAAAACTTTTAAATATCTATGATTAAATAATATCAGCCTTTTAATGTTACAATTCGCTAACAATCTGTTTACGATGTAAATTTTCGATTGCAGCTGTTATTTATTTCCTCTTTTTGGTTCGTTTGTAGTACACTAGAAGAAAATACATAAAGTGAGGCTTGCTCAATGACTCCTGCTCATTTGGATTTACTTTTAGAAACCTGTTTGTTAGCTGGTAAAATTATGATAGAAAGCGATGCAGAAATGTACCGTGTTGAAGATACAATGAGCCGAATTGCGCTTGCTTCTGGCAACTATCGAATGGTTAGCTATGTGACACAAACTGGGTTATTTGTTGGCATAGATGGAACCTCCACGATTCGTATGGTTCAAGTAATGAAACGTGGCATTGATTTAGAAAAAATCTCTCGTGTGAATCAGCTGTCTCGTGCTTATGTGGCTGGTGATTTTTCTTTAGAGGAATTACTGAATAAACTAAAAGTGATAGATAGTGAACACCGACATTTTCCAATTAGCGCACGCATTGTTAGTGCGGCTGTTGTCAGCGCTACAATTATGATTCTTTTTGGTGGTGTCTGGTCCGATTTGTTCTTGACTTTTCTGATTGGTGGTTGCGGCTATAGTCTTTATTATTTTAGTTTAAAGTTTCTCAAGATTAAATTTTTATCTGAATTTTTAGCTTCGCTGTTCATTGGTGCAGCCGCTATCCTTTCAGTCAAATTGGGACTCGGACAATCACAAGATTTAATCATCATTGGTTGTGTCATGCCTTTAGTGCCTGGTGTGCAAATTACCAATGCTCTTCGCGATTTGCTAGCCGGACACTACTTATCGGGTGTTTCTCGTGGGACTGAAGCATTAATGACTTCAGGAATGATTGGTTTTGGCATTGCTTTTGTCTTTCAACTTTTCTATTAAAAGGAGTGACTTACTTGCTAGGAATCGTTTTGGTACAATTTATCTTTAGTTTTTTAGCTTCTGCGGCGTTTGCAATTATTATTAATGTTCCTCGACGATCACTGGTGGCTTGTGGTCTAACTGGTAGTGTAAGCTGGATGCTTTATTGGGTAATCGTTGAAGTTTTTAGTGGAAATGCGGCATTAGGTTCCCTTATCGGTGCTGTCGGTGTTGCGGCAGTAAGCTACCTATTCTCAAAAATATTGAAAATGCCTGTCACGATTTTTAATATTCCTGGTATTGTTCCATTGGTACCTGGTGGCTTAGCTTATCAAGCTGTTCGGAATATCGTAATTGGCAATTATGAAAAAGGTGCCTATTTTACCGTGCAAGCTGTAATGATTGCTGGGGCAATTGCGTTAGGCTTAGTCGCTTCTGAGGTTTTCAATCAGAATATCCGCAGCTTTCGAGAAAAAAGAGAATCTTTGGGTTTTATTCGTCGTAAACGCAACAAAATTAAAAAATAGATAGCAAAAAAGTTGGTTGCTTCCATTTGATAAGGAAGCAACCAACTTTTTTTAAAAGGAACGATAGACATATTGATTTTTTGGTGCTTGATCTGCTTTGACTTTCTCCACTTGAACAGTTGGTATTTGTCGTTTAAACGGTGGATAATAGGACAACTCAACCGTGCCGGTAATCGTTACCCAATCATTGTTTTGAAATTGGGTATGTTCAGGAAAATGAACCAACAAGCCAAAAACGCCAGAATCAGCGACACAATGAATAATTCCAAAACGGAAGACAAACTGGTCAACACTTTCTTCTCGTTTTGAATTATAGACAAAGCCTTTATAAGAAATCCTTTTCCCTGCAAATTGACTTGGATAATTATAGATTAGTTCCATAATTTCCAAATAGTTTTCATCCGTAATTGAAATCACAGATTGGCCATCATATTGTTTCATGGCTTTTGCCATCTGCTTGTCATAATCCGTCTTATTGAAATACATACTTGTATCAGGTTTCAAATATTGCGTTTGCATATCAGGATCCCCTACTGATTCTTTACTTACTGGAAAGTTAAATCCTTTTGCTTCAACAATTGTTGTGTCTAAACTAACTGTCGGAAATAATAAGCCAACAATCAATGGTAAAGAAAGTAGTAAATAGGCAAGCCCTCTTTGGCTGGGTTTTTCCAAATTATGCTGATGGCCATGATGTTCATGTCCCCCATGTTGGTGCATGTCTTCATGTTTTTTTTGCATTGATGGATCTGCTTGGTTCCACAAAATCAATTGGACAATCGCCATAATAAAAGCTAAAACCATTGATAAAACAGCTAAGTAATTATAATGAATATTGATATATTGGTTCAGTTCACCTGAAATTTGAAGATACATCATCAACCCCATATATCCAATTAAAATAATAAATCGTATCATCGATTGTAGGCCTCCTTTCTAAACTACTGCCGCATAAATAGTTACGACAAGCGCCACTATCAAAACAAATTGTACAATGAATGACATTTTAAAATAACGTTTCATCATCAATAAATTTTTAATATCTACCATTGGACCAAAAACTAAGAAGGCGACAATTGGTCCTGTGCCAAATAAACTCAAAAGAGAAGAACCAATAAATGCATCTGCTTCTGAACAAAGTGATAGAGTGGCAGCGATGACTAGCATGACTAGAATCGCTAAAATCTTTGAATGGCCCAATTGCATAAGCGCACCAGTTGGGATATAGGTTTGCATGATTGCTGCTAACAAAGAACCAAAAATTAAATAACGACCCGTATCAAAAAATTCATCAATACTATGGGTTAACGCTGACCAGCCGTTTTTCCAAAATGAACGAGATTCATCAACGTGTTCATGCGTATGAGCAACCTGCTCTTCTTTAATCTGCGCCAACTCTTTTTCTGTTAAAATTGATTCTTTTCGAAAATAAGCTAACCAAATGCCGATAACCCACGCGACAATCATACTACCTAAAACTCGCCAAATCACAAATTTTGTTGCGCCACTAAAAGCTACGTATGTTGAGAATAGCACAATCGGATTAATGATTGGTGCCGTTAACATAAAAGCAAAAGCGGTATGTGTTGGTACATCTTTTTTAACAAATTGATGCACAATTGGGACGATCCCGCATTCACAAGAAGGGAAGAAAAACCCTAGGAAACTACCTACACAAATTGATAAAAATTTATTTTTAGGTAACACTTTTTTTACTCGTTCTGGTGTTAAAAAAACATGTAAAGCGCCTGAAATCAAGCAACCTAACATGACAAAAGGCAATGCTTCGATAATAATCGAAAGAAAAATAGTGCTCATCTGTAAAACAGAGTTTGGTAAAAATTGAAACATCATAGACCTCCCACTAGTAAAAATCTAGTTAACTATACTCCTAACACCAGACAAACACAAGTATTTGTCAAAAAATTAACTAAGAGTTTAAAAGTATTATCACCGATGTATCAGTCAAACCAACTAGATAAAAGAACAAAAAATGAGCATGGGACAAAAATCACTTTGGATTTTTGCTCCACGCTCAAAAACTGATAAACCACCATTATTCTAAATTTGAAATAACTCTGAGGCTGAATCGGGGTCTGTATCATATACCTTAAATGCTTCCCCGACGCCTAAATCCTTTTGCTTCAAAGTAGACTCCATGGCCATTCGCGCATGAAGTTTCGTATTATTTTCTTTGCTAAGATGACCTAAATAAATGCGTTTTGTTTTATCACCTAATACATCCGCCATCACAAGAGCACCATCATCATTGGATAAATGGCCTTTATCTCCTAAAATCCGTTGTTTAAGACTCCATGGATAAGGTCCTGCTCGCAAAATTTCAATTTCATGATTGCTTTCGACTAAATAAGCATCTGCATTTTCAATCGTACCACGAATATGATCGCTACAATAACCTGTATCCGTTAGAACAACAAAGGAACGATTATTGCGATGAAAACGATAAAATTGAGGCGCAATCGCATCATGTGAGACACCAAAACTTTCAATGTCCATATCTCCCAAGGTCAAAACTTTGCCCATTTCAAAAATATGTTTTTGAGCGACATCGACTTTGCCAATCATGGGATCCATCGCTTGCCACGTTTTTTCATTAGCATAGACATCTAACTTATATTTTCGCGCTAACACGCCAACGCCGTGAATGTGATCCCGATGTTCATGTGTAACTAAAATCGCATCTAAATCTTCTGGTTTGCGATTGACTTCTGCTAACAGTGAAGTGATTTTTTTGCCACTTAAACCCGCATCTACTAATACTTTCTTTTGGTTGGTTTCAATAAAAAGGGAATTGCCTGTACTGCCACTGGCAAGAACACTGATATTAAAAGCAAACTCTGAATCCATTTAAAACTCTTCCCTTCTACATTACAACATTAACGTGTTTCATTATACAACGGACCTTAATGTTTTTCCACCTTTGGCACAGTATTATTTGTGATGATGGTATTACTTACGGCATTCACCTGTTCAATTTCAACTGAATCTTCACCAGTAGAAATTCCTACAAACCAGACTGGAACGTATACATTTTTCTCACGAATTTTATAAATTCTTGAATAGGCCAATTTAATGAATGTTATTTTGGAATTACTAGGAATCCGGTTATTCATATAGAGCGTGTCTATCGCATCACGATTGGAATATAAATCCGTTTTGTCTCGTAACTCTTCAATATTTTCAATGTGCGTTTGCGAATATTTACTAATTTTCCATAATTCACCTGACGTATCTGCTAAAATACTTAATTTTGCCGTGTCGTCTCTAAAGGGAATTCCTTTATACGATTGTGCAGCCACAATTTCTGCCGTTGGCTCTTTTAAATGAGAAAATTCTGGTAAGTATTGATATTCGTCTCCGAATAATAAAGCATTTTTTTCATTTAAAAAGGTACTTAAATCTTTATCAATTTTCTTAGGATCAATAAAATAGTTTTTACTAGGTACACTCGTTAAAGTATTATCCGCAATTTGCAGCCCATTTCTCAAAAAATTTTTATTCTTTTCACGTTGGATTTTTAAAGCAGCAGAAAAATTGGTTTGTTCGCCACTTAAATAATAGCCTTCCAATCGTTCTGAAGAAAGTGTCCCTTTATACGAGATGTTATCTTTTTCCAACCGACTTTCAATCGATTCTGTTTGGCTGGAAGAAGAGACGTTGCTCTCTTCTTGTTGACCTTCCCGATAAATTCCAAATAAAAAGATATTTAATCCTAAAAATGCTAAGAAGAAAATCCACTCAATTCGTTTAAAATCCATTAGCCCACCTCCAAGCTTGGTAATTGTTTTACCAAGTCCGTTGCAGTGTACCAATTGTTGTTATAAAGGACATACCATTCCGGACTTAAATCAACGACTTGTTTGACTTCTTCAATTGTCTGCCACGTATAACCGATAACAGCCGATTGGATTTTTTCCTTTTTAGCACCAGCCGTTTCTAAACGCTTAATCAATTTTTCCGTGCTTTCCAGCGTCACTTCTTCTTCTGAAGGAATCGGTACTTGGATTGTATTCACACTTGTGTTAATGGTTACGCTTGGTGCAGCACCATCGTTGTTCGTGATGCGAATATCCACTTGGCCTTTTAAATCATTACTGAACACTGGGAAACCTTCCACAAAAGTCCGATAATTGACACTATCTTTCGTTCGATCAAAGTAACGTAAATTCCCCATATTGGTTCCTAAACGTTTTACATAAGAAAAGCTTTGATTATAGATTGAATCCCGTTTATTCTCTTCTGGCAAGGTCCCTTTAAAATCGATTTTCCCCAGTTTTTCTTCTGCAAACAATCGTTCTTCTTTACTCGTGTAGGTTAAGTCTTGACTGTCTTCATTGGTTTGGATATCTTCCGTTTCATTGAAAAAAGCATTCCTAAAACGAGTAACTGGTTGCGAAGCTAAAATATAACTGTACTTTTTCAACTTCATATCATTGGTTAAATAACATTGCCCTTGTTTGGTTAGCGTATTTTCGGAAACGTCTTGATATTGCAATCCCTCTTTATTGATAATTCCCATTAAGCGCGCCTTATTGACAGTCATGGGCGCTTCATAGACGTTGGCTTGGTCATAATCTAAAAAACGTATCTTATTTTCGTTAAAATCCAATTGAATTTTCGTAAAATACTGGTCCGTCAACTCATTAAAGTTAGTAAAATTAATGGATAGATTATAAATCGAAGCATAGTCCGAGATTAAAAAGGGACCTTGATAAAGAAGTTCAATGCCTTGTTCCATTTGGTTGTAGCGCTTAAGTTGCTCTGCATTTTTTGTCACAACTTGTGTCAATTTACCAAACGTAGCCATTTTAATATCATTTTGAACATTACTAATTAATGTTTCACGATTACTTTGCATCGCTTTTCCATCAGTTATTCGAATCAATTGCAAAGGTAAATAGACATCGCCAATGGCTTTTTCATTGACAGCTGTTGTGACTTGGCTTCCCGACTTCATTTCTGGTATTTTTTTGGCAGAATTCAGCCAGATATTGACTGAAAAATATATACTTAAAATGACCATTAAAATCAAGCCAATTCTTGTAATCCATTCTGATAATTTCATCATTCCCACCAATCCTCTTCATAAGGTTCATATGGTAGTGAAATATAGAAAGTCGATCCTTCACCTTCTGTACTTTCCACCCAAATACTCCCGTTATGGGCCCGAATTACTTCTTTAGAAATTGCTAAACCTAAACCAGTCCCACCTTGTGCTCGCGCACGTGCTTTATCCACACGATAAAAACGCTCGAAGACTTTCCCGAGATCTTTTTTAGGGATGCCCAAACCTTGGTCCGAGATACTAAAGACGACATTATTATGTGTTTCAACTAGTCGGCAGGTAATGACGCCGCCATCTGGCGAATACTTAATCGCATTGTTCAAAATGTTGTCTAAAACCTGAATTACTTTGTCTGTATCTAACTCTACCCATAAATCGCGTTTAGTAAATTCACGGCGAATTTTGTAATTTTTTTGCTCATTTTCAATCATCATATCAAAGCGATCCAAGACAAAATTAATCAATTCGTTAAAATTCACATACTCTAATTGAAGATGTGTATTCCCAGAGTCCATCCGAGATAAATTTAACAAATCATTAATCATACGAATCATCCGGTCGGTTTCTTCTAACGTGACTTTTAAGAAATTCGGCGCAATCTCAGGGTTTTCCCAAGCTCCTTCACTCAAAGCCTCTATATAACTACGCATACTTGTCAAAGGCGTTCGCAACTCATGAGAAACATTGGAAACAAATTCCCGTCTTTCCCGTTCGTTTTTTTCCTGTTCTGTGACGTCATGAAGTACGCAAACTAAGCCAGTAATAAATCCTGATTCCCGACGAATCATCGTAAAGTCTACCCGGATAATCATTTGGTCTTCTTCACGATCAGACGTTGAGCGATCAATCAGCAGTTCATCTGGCTCTTCTAACAGCTTCCGCAATGTGTAATCTTCTTCAATATCTAACAACTCTAATAACGAGGTCCCAATCACATTTTCATTTTTTACATTTAATAATGAAAGGGCCATCTCATTAATTGTAATCACCTTTCCGCGGCGATCCGTCGCAATGACACCATCTGTCATATGCGTTAAGACACTATCTAAACGATTTCTTTCTGCTTCCATTGTTTCTTGTGCTTCTTCAATCCGTTCTGATAATTGATTAAATGTTTCTGCTAATTGGCCTAATTCATCTTTTCCATGGACTTCTACTTTTCCAGCGTAGTCACCACGAGCGATTCGAATGGCTTGCTCGCGCATTTCACCAATCGGCTTCGTGATTGATCGTGCAATCAGTAAGGTCACAATAATCGAGATTGCTGCGGCAATAATAGAAGCAGTGAAAAAGATACTTGCTGTGTTGGTAATTTCTTGGTATTTATTTTCTAAATTACTTTTCACATAAAGGACACCAATCACTGTTTCTCCAGTAGGCGATTGAATCGGCTGAACATTCACATACACGCGTTTATCATTATCTAAAGCTTGATATTTTTTACTCGTAAAGTCATTTAAATCACGATAATCATTCTTTTTCCCAATAATATTTTGTTGATTTAAATCATTGGTTGCCCGAATAATCCCTTTATCATCGACAATTCTCGCTTCAGAAATATCTGCATTTGAAAAATCAGATAACGCTTTTTTTAAATTTGCATCAACGTCACTACGTTCGAGATCTTTGTTGCTCATCTGCGTACTTAACGTGTTTGACAATTGGACAACTTGGGAATCCATATTTTTTTTAAAATCGGAAATTGTAGTGGCTTCCAATTCACGAATGAAATAGCCACCAATGATTTGAATCGCAATCAGTAACAGCAGAATAAATGATAACGCAATCTTAAAATTAACAGATTGAAAAAAGTGAACTTTTTTCTTCATACCTGATTACTCCTGTTCAGGATTTCTTAGATAATAACCAACCCCACGACGAGTAACCAAATACGTTGGATGACTTGGACTATCTTCAATTTTTTCTCTTAAACGACGCACGGTTACGTCCACTGTCCGCACATCACCAAAATAATCATAACCCCAAACGGTTTGTAACAAATGTTCACGAGTCATCACTTGTCCGATATGTTTTGCTAAGTAATAAAGTAACTCAAATTCACGGTGGGTTAATTCAATTTTTTCACCCCGTTTTGAGACCATGTATGCATCAGGATGAATGGTTAAATCACCAATCGTTAATTCAGATTGTGTTGTCACCTCGGCTTCTTTCGCATTGGTTGCACCTCGCCGTAAATTGGCTTTTACACGAGCAACTAATTCACGATTTGAAAATGGTTTCGTTACATAGTCATCGGCTCCTAATTCTAATCCTAAAACCTTATCAATTTCAGAATCTTTGGCAGTCACCATAATGATTGGCATATCATGTGTTTTGCGCACTTCTCGTGCGACTTCTAAGCCATCCATTTTAGGGAGCATTAAGTCTAAAATAATTAAGTCTGGTTCCACTTCTTCCACTTTTTCAAGTGCTTCTTCTCCATCATAAGCAGTAAATACTTCATATCCTTCTTTAACCAAATTATATTTAACGATCTCTGAAATTGGCTTCTCGTCATCAACTACTAAAATTTTCTTCACAAAGAGACACCTCTTTTTCCTTCTAATCTTATTTGATACTTTCCTATTATACCTTATTTTGATGATGTTTTCATCTTTGGTTAAAAATGCGCCTTTAGGTTCTCCTAGTATAACAAAAAAAGAATCTCTGACAACAATTGACGCTTGTTATCAAAGATTCTTCTTTCGCTAATCTATTCTTCCGTATCTAAGACGAATTTTGCTACAAGAGCGGCTAATAATCCACCAATTAATGGCGCAACGATAAAAATCCACAACTCAGATAACGCTGAACCACCCGCAAAAACGGCTGGCGCGATGCTACGAGCTGGGTTGACAGAAGTTCCTGTCAAAGGAATGCCGACTAAGTGAATCATTGTTAGTGTTAACCCAATTACGATTCCTGCTAATGAAGCATTGCCTTTCTTAGCACTTGTAACTGTCATGACAACTAAAACAAAAATAAATGTTAAAATAATTTCGACTGTCAATGCACCAGCAACACTTAATTCCCCTACGCCATTTTGACCTAAGTTCTCAATACTTTTACCAGCACCTTTTAGAATGCTTAATAATGCAAATGAGGCAATCAAGCCGCCAACAATTTGTCCCACTACATAGTAGATTAGTTCCATTGTTGTTATTCGTTTATTAAGCCACATTCCTATAGAAACAGCTGGATTTAGATGTGCACCTGAAATTGTGCCAATACTATAGGCAGCAGCAACGATTGTTAACCCAAATGCTAAGGCAATCCCCGTTGTTCCAATCCCTTCCATACCATTTCCTAGAACGGCTGTTCCTGTCCCAAAAAAGACAAGAATAAATGTTCCTAAACATTCTGCTATTGCTTTTTTTACAAAAAATTCCCCCTTTGTAGACAAATTGTAACACATTCGTGAAATTTTCAATATAATTTTCGTTGTTTTTTCAGCAAAATGATATTTCTATGAAAAAGAGAAATCTTAAATGAAAAATCCCCTCAAAAAAATTTGAGGGGATTTTTCATTTAATTAATCATTTAATAACTGTATACCAACACCTAAAAGTCCTGGTCCTGTATGAACAACTAATGCCGGACTAATCGTTCCAAAGTAAATTTCTTCTGCTTGTGGAAAAGCTGCTTTCAAGCGTTCCATCATTTCTTTTGCTTCTTCCTCTGCCGCACCGTGAGCGACTGCCAAACGAAAACGGGGTGCCTCACCTATAAAGTTCGTCACCAACTCAAACGTTTTATCAAGACTTTTTTTACGGCCGCGAGACTTAGCCACCGTATAGTAAATGCCTTCTTCATTACAAGAAATAATGGGGTTTAATTTTAGCGCATTCCCTAAAATAGAAGTGACTAAACCAATTCGTCCACCTTTTTGTAAATATTCTAAAGTGGCTACATTAAAAAATACTTTTGCGTTGGCTACTTCTTCTGTTAATTTTTGTTGTAATTCTTGCCATCCTAATCCTGTTTCAATTAATTCTGCTGCTCGTATCGCCTGAATGCCAGCCCCAATACCAATGTTCTTTGTATCTAAAACAAATACATCTAGTCCTTCGGTTTGTTCTCCAAGCAAGCGAACCACATTATAGGTTCCACTTAAACCACTAGAAATGGTCACCGCTAAGACTTTTTCGTAACCCGCTTCTTTAATTTTGTCAAAAATAGCTTGGATTGTTGCGCCATCTGGTAATGAAGTACTAGGGATTTCTTTCTCTAAACGTTGATACACTTCTTCTGGTGTAATATCTACCTTATCTGTATAGGTTTTTTCAGGATAAATAATCTGTAAAGGCAAGACATACATGCCGTATTGTTTGACTAATGCCTCTGGAACATCTGTCCCAGAATCAACCAGTAGTGCGATCTTTTCTTTATTCATGTGTCATCTCATCCATTTCTTTTAAGTATTCTTGTTCCAATTCAATCACTTTTTCACTAAACATTTTAGTAGCAAAAGACATTGTCGCTGCTTTTACAGCCAAATATTCAATCCCCATAGGTTCTTGTGATTTGGCCTGAACTTCTTTTTCTTGCGCTTGAGCAGCAATCACATAAATCGCTCGTTCCTGTTCTTGACAAAATAAATTGTACGCTTCACGAATACCAACCGTGGCTCCTTGGAATAAAATGCCTTGCTTAATTTCTGGCAATGTTAACACTTGTTTCAACAACGTAATCGCAATTAAAAACGCTAAATGCTTTTGATTGTAGCGCTTTTTCACTGGGGCCGGGATTAACCCGTGTTTGACATAATTATTAACCATTGAGGACGTTAACAAAGTATGTTTTTCCAGTGTAATCAATGGGGATAAGTATTTTTCTATCAGAGTAATCACTTGATCCATATATAATTCAATGTCTGGTAACTCATGCCATCTTGGCAAATGAACGTTTTCCAATTGTTGGCCCCAATTTTGTAGTGATTTTTCTATCTCGTCCATAAAAACCCTCCTAACCATTTCTAAAAAAGAATATCATACTTTTGACAATTATTCAATCTAGTTTTTAAAACTAGATTGAATAAAAAAGAAAAGCGAGCAATTTTGGAATTGTTCACTTTTCTCTCTTTATTTTTTTAAAGAACGTTTTCCGATTAAAACACCTATCAAAAACAGGCCTTCTAATAAAACAAAAAACAAGATAAAACAATGCATAAAGTAGGCTTCAGGCAAGGCATTGATAATCGGATCAGTCAGCGGATTAAATAACCAAGCATCGTTGTTAAAAAATAATCCATGAAACGCAATAAAAAATTGATCAAAGCCAATTAGCATGAAAAAGCCAAAAAGCACAGGCAAAAACATTCCCCACTGAAATGGCCGTATCAATGTCCATAAACGCTGATTTTTCACCAAATATTTTAAATAAAGGACACTAGGCAACAACGTAACTAGTAATACGCCATAGCACAATAAAAACAATTTTTTCACTTCATAAAAATGAAAAGCCGCGCTATCAGACATTGGAAAATCAGGAAATACTAATGTTTTTTCAAAAGGATTGTTTAAGTACATCATTAAATGATCGTAATTTTTAATCAAGGTCACACGATCAACCTCTACGTCTTTTAAAATATTTAAGTGTTGGATATCAAAAAGATACAATGGACGAAAATTAATCGTGATCGTGATACTTAAAGCCACAATCGTTAAAAACAAACAAATGAGTCCAAGTGTTTCCCTTAAACGCAATTTCGACCTCATCATACTCAAAAAGTCCATTCATCTAAGGAATCAACAACATAGGTTGGCGGCGTTGGCAAAGTTGGAACAGCTGACTTAGGGGTAAAACCTGATGTAACTAACAAGCTATCAATACCATTTTGAATCCCTGATTGAATATCGGTTTCATAATTATCTCCAACCATAATTACTTGCTCTTTTTCCACGCCTAAATGCGCAATCGCTCGTTCCATGATAATCGCTTTTGGTTTGCCAATATAAACTGGTTTTGTTTGAGTAGCTGTCTCCACAAACGTCACAACTGAACCTGCACCAGGTAATAAGCCTCTTTCTGTCGGAATGTTCTTATCTGGATTGGTCCCAATAAACAACGCCCCTTTTTGAATGGCTAAGGTAGCTAAAACCACTTTTTCGTAAGATAATTCTGTATCAAGTCCCACGACAACATAATCAGGATTTGTTTCATCCCATTCAAAACCTGCTTCTAAAATTAAGTCAATTAAACCAGCCTCGCCGATGACAAAGACTTTCTTGCCTCGATTGGTTTCTTTCATGTAATCAATCGTCGCTAAAGTCGCTGTATAAACAAGGGATGCTGGGACATGAATATCAAATTCATTTGCTAAACTTTGTGCCACTGTTTCAGGAGATTTAGTGGTATTATTCGTTACAAATAAAAAAGGCAAATCTTTTTCCTGTAACTGCTCGACAAAACGTTTTCCGGCTGGAATTGGTTCTTTTCCTAAATAAATCGTTCCATCTAAATCAATTAAATATCCTTGATAGTCTTTTTTCACTCTGTTTACTCCTCACGTTGACGAATCGTAAAGCCTTTGCCAGATTTTTTGGAACTAGGCTGTTTGGGTGTAGTCGTTTTTTTATTTTCTTCTTTTCGCGTACGAATCACTGGCTTGCTATTTTTATTAGCGGGCGCACTCTTTTCCTCGACAAACGCGTTAGAACGATTATTCTTTTTATGGCGACGACGACGATGCGTTGTTTTTTCTTTACGTTCCCCTGTTCGTTCAATTACAAAATAGGCACAGCCAAAATTACAATATTCATACAAATAGTCTTCTAGTGTATCAATGCGTTGATCCGGCGCTGCCCGACGATTAGAAGTATCAAAAAAGCCACGCAAGCGTAACTGTTCATAGCCCCAGTCTCCTACGATATAATCATAACGCGCTAATACTTCACTAAACCGTTCACCTAAGCGTTCAGGATCAAAGGCATCACGATGATTTTTAACAATTCGGTACTCTCTTTCACCAATTTGAATATCTGTTTCATTCACAATGGTGACAATTTCCCCTTTTTTCTTTTCTTTTACAGGTTCTTCTTTTATTTCTTCAAGAACTGCTGTTAGTTCTTCTGTAAAGGTTGCAGCAGTTTCTGTTTCTTTTTCTTTTTTTTCGGTTGTCTTTTTGTCTGTCATTTTTTCACCACCTAGTTTTTATTATACCTTGTTTTTATTTGATTGGATAGTGGGCATGCAGATAGTTCGCCACGACAGTTCTTAAAACGTCTGGAAATAAAAATTCGACTTCTCCAACTAACTCAATCGTTGGGAAAAACGGAACAAATTGAAAGTGATCCACTGTTGTCAACGTATACTTCTGCTCTGGCTGAATAGGTTTCCCTTGCCAAAAAACGGTCTGGCTATTTCGCTCAAAACGAATCCCATCATAACATAATTCGCCAAAAATTTTCCCGCGGAAGCCCATCCCGCGAATCGGAAATTTCCGCAGAAATTGACGACTTTTTTCCATTTCACGAATCAAACGGCTCATGTCTGACCCTTTCAAGGTAACCTTGATTAAATGCATTGGATGAGGCAAAGCCTCATGTAATTGGTCTGCATTGATTATTCCTTCTGGTAAATCTGCTAAAAATAACCCGTTGTTTAACACAGCCACTTCGGTCTGCCCCGCTTCTTTTAACGCCTTCAAGGCAACAGTTATAAAGGCATGCGGTTGCCGTAAGTCCGTTGACAAGGTTTCAGGGATTTGTGCAATTTGCTGCGCTTGCAATAGTCGATGACCTTCCGTTAAGTAACCCGCAATTTCCTTGGCATCAGTTGCTTGCTCTTCTAAACTTGCTGTTTCAATCGTTTTTGCATAACTTGTGACTTGCTTCGTGTCGGCATCCACAAACAGATGCACTTCACCAATATACTGTCCATATTTGCCAGCAGCTGCTAGTTGCACATGATTAATTTTTTCACCATCTTTAAATAAATGATGTGTATGGGAACCTAAAATCACTTGAATTTCAGGATAATTCGCCGCAATCATAAAATCAGTATCTATCCCCAAGTGACTAAGCAAAATGAGAACATCACATTGAGGCGCAACTTCTGTAATCAGTTGAGGAAGGACTGCTTCCACTTGTTTGATTGTCCAGCCATTGGGATTATACGTTAAAGGAAATGGTGCGGTTAAGCCAATAAACCCTAACTTCGTGCCTTCTTTAGTTGTCACAATTTTATATGCTTGACAAAAATCTGGTAACGTTTGGGTTTTTGGATCTTCTAAATTAGCTAAGACCACTTCAAATGTTGCCTGATCATATAAATGCTCTAATTGTTTCTTTGAATTGCCGATTCCTTCATTATTTCCAATTGTAACCAGATCATACGCTAATGTATTCATTATAGCTACATTTGCTCGACCATCTGTTGCTTCGGTCAAAGGATGACACCGATCTGAAAAGTCACCTAAATCAATGGTTACGACTGTTTTGCCCTCTTTTTGGTACAGCGAACGTTTGGCTTTAACCAGACGCCGTATTTTGGGCCAATTTTCAAAGTGAGAATGAAGATCATTGGTATGGAACAACACAATCTCTTCCACTAAAATCGCCTCCTTTATTCAGCGCTCTGATTAATAGTACCATATTTATAGAAGAAAGTTACAAAAAAGAACAGATGACTTTAGAAGAATTTCTCCTAAAATCACCTGCTTTTATCAGGACGAACTATGCGTTATTTTTGGGACGCTTGCGTTGCGTCGCTTCCATGATAACTGGTAAGATCACTGGACGACGTTTGGTTTGTTCAAATAAATAACGGCTTAAGTTTTCGCGGATTTCTTGTTTCAGTTTGCTCCATTCAAAATCGTCACTTCCTAAATGTTTTTCAACAATTTCTGTAACAATATTGCTACTTTCTTTCATTAGGTCTTTACTTGTTTTAACGTAAACAAAACCTCTAGAAGTAATTTTAGCTGGTGAAACAATTCGTTTTTCTCGGCGATTAATTGTCACAACAGCCACAAAAATACCATCTTCGGAAAGAATACGACGATCTCGTAAAACGATATTACCAATATCGCCGACACCAATCCCGTCAATCATAATATTTTCGGCCGTTGTGCTGCCAGCTACCGACATTCTACCTTTTGTATACTCTAGAATGTCCCCACGACCTGTAATAAAGATATCTTTATAAGGCATGCCAATTTCGTGTGCTAAGTCCGCATGCGCAGCTAACTGGCGGTATTCACCTTGGACAGGAATGAAATATTTTGGTTTCATTAAGTTCAACATCAATTGCAAGTCATTCGGATTAGCGTGACCAGACACACGTAAATTGTCGGAAATTTGCTTCACCGTAGCACCGGCCCGATAGACAATATCCTCTGTTTTGGCAACCGTCGTTTCCATGGCCGTTGTTGGCGTTGTCGTAATATAAACTAAATCGCCTTCTTCAATTCGAACGACACCATGTGTATTATTAGCCATTTTTTGAAGTGACTTAATCGGTTCTCCCATTCGGCCTGTTTCTAAAATTAATAACTGTTCAGGTGCATATTTTTTCATTTCTTTTGGTTTCACTAATAGATCTTCGCTTGGCAATTGTAATTTTTCCAATTTCATCGCCGTCCGAATAATCCGTTCAAAATCTTGGCCTGTCAAAACGACTTTACGACCAGAACGATCCGCTGCATTCAATACTTGTTGAACCCGTTGCAAATTACTTGCCACACATGCCACGATGATTCGTCCTTCCCAATAGCGAATCGTGTCGAACACTTCATCAGCGATTTGGGCTTCGGAAGCAACTTGGGCTGGGTTTTCAGCATTTGATGAATCACTAAGTAGCGCCAAGACGCCTTCTTTCCCAATTTCAGCCAAGCGGCCATAATCGGTTTGATACATCTCAATCGCACTTTGATCAAATTTAAAATCACCAGTATAAACAATGTTGCCTTCTTTAGTTTTGATGCTAACGCCAATCGAATCTGGAATGGTGTGCGTTGTTTTAAAGAAGCTCACCGTTGCTTGACCAAAATCAATTTCTGTATGCGGGTCAATCACATGGAAATCTTTAAATTTCTTCGTTTCCGCATGACTGTTGACACTTAGTTTTGCTAGTTCAATCGTTAATTCTGTCCCAAAAACAGGCACTTGAATTTTTGAAAGCAAATACGGTAAGGCCCCAATTGCATCTGCATGGCCATGTGTTAAAAAGACCCCTGCAATTCGTTCACTATTTTCTTCTAAATACGTAAAATCCGGAATGACAACGTCAATTCCTAAAAGTTCGTTCTCTGGATATTGTAATCCACAATCCAGTACAAAAATTTCATCTTCCACTTCAGCAACGTACATATTTTTTCCATTTTCACGAACGCCGCCTAATGGAACGATTTTTATTGTACTCACTCTTTTCACCTCTCTATGATTACACGTTCTTTAAATCTCTAACGTGCGAATAATTCTTTGCTCTTCTTCTGGTGTACAAGCAACTAGAGGTAAACGTAAATTTCCAACAGGAATACCTAAATGATTTAAGGCCGCTTTCACGGGTGCCGGCGAAGGCACTGAAAACAAGGCGTTCATTTTTGGTAATAACTGTCGTTGAATTTTAGCCGCTTCCGGCAAGTTCCCCTGCTCCAGCGCTTGATACATCTCATACATTGACGAACCGAAGACATGACTGGCTACCGAAATAACCCCTTGTCCGCCAAGTGCCTTGGTGGCAAAAGCCAACCCGTCTTCTCCAGTATACACTAGAAAGTCTTTTGGCGCTCTTTCAATCAACTCAGTAATTGCATCTAACCCTGCACATTCTTTAATCGCCACAATTTTTTCCAATTGTGCTAAGCGCAAAGTAGTTTCCACCTCTAGAGATGCAGCCGTTCTACCAGGGACATTATACAAAATGATTGGTAGTTCACTTGCTTCTGCGATGGTTTTAAAATGTTGATACATACCTTCTTGATTTGGTTTATTATAATAAGGAACAACCGCCAAAACAGCGTCGATACCAGCAATTGTCGCTAACTCTTTCACAAAAGCGACTGAGTCACGTGTATCATTCGTACCCACACCACAAATAATCGGAATACGTCCATCGATCAGTTCAATCATTCGCTGGAATAATTGTAATTCTTCTTCATGAGTTAACGTGGGTGATTCACCAGTTGTTCCTGCTAAAATAACGCCTTCTGTATGATTGGCCAATAAATAGTCTACCAATTGCGGTAGTTTATCAAAATCTATTTCTCCCGATTCTTGAAACGGCGTAACCATTGCCGTAATAATTGTTGCATTCGTTAAATCCATCCTATTCCCTCCCGAGTATACAATACAAACCTTCTAGTCGTTTTCAGGTACACGAAGCAAATTCATTTCGTGTAGCGTTTCAGCAATTTGGACCGAGTTCCAAGCAGCTCCTTTTAATAGGTTGTCTGACACAATCCATAAATGGAAACCGTTCTTCACGTCAACGTCTTGACGAATACGGCCGACAAATGTTTCTTTCTGGTTGACGCTATTTAGCGCTTGTGGATATAGTTGTTCACTTGGCTCATCTTGCAAAATTACACCTGGAGCTTGCGCCATTAATTCTTGGATGGCTGAGACCGATGCATCTGCTTGTTTCACTTCTATATAAACAGATTCAGAATGTCCTGAAATTACCGGAATACGGACACAGGTGGCAACGACTTTTAGCTTGTTGTCTCCCATGATTTTTTTGTTTCATTCATCATTTTCCATTCTTCGTAGGTATACCCTGCTTCTGAAAAAACATCAATTTGAGGCAACGCATTAAAAGCAATTGGATAATGTTTTTTGTCACTGCCAGCTGGTAAAATTTCAGCTGACCATTCGCTGACAGGTTTTCCCTCTAAAAAATCTTCGGCTTGTTCTTTTAGCTCATTAATTGCACGGATACCTGCGCCACTCACAGCTTGATACGTTGAAACGATGATTCGTTCTAAGCCAAACGCTTGCCGAATTGGTTCTAAGGCCACCATCATTTGAATCGTAGAACAATTGGGATTTGCGATAATTCCCTGATGATTTTTCAAGGCTTCCGGGTTCACTTCTGGAACAACTAAAGGAACATCTTTTGCCATTCTAAAATGGCTAGTGTTGTCAACAACGACAGCTCCGCGCTTAACTGCTTCTGGTGCAAACTTTTCGGAAATACTCCCACCAGCACTAAATAATGCTAAATCGATTCCTTCAAATGATTCCGGGACTAATTCTTCCACGATAAGAGGTTGCCCTTTAAACTGAATCTCTTGTCCAGCAGAACGCTTAGACGCCAATAACCTCACACTGGCAATTGGCAAACTTGTCTCTGCTAACAATTCAATCATTCTTGTCCCAACAGCACCTGTTGCTCCTACCACGGCAACATGATATTCTTTTCCCATATTTTCATACTCCCCTCTTACCTTCTTGTAAAAGCTACTTGTCCTATTTTACCATAGTATTGAAAAAACCTACATAGTCAAAAAAATGATTTTTTTATTTTCCCATGATATTTTAAAACTATTACCCATTAAAGGACTATCCATTGACTTTTGACTTAAATTTGTTATAGTTAAAACGAATTTAATTATAAAGGGAGCGAAATTTCATGGCACGCGTAGAAAGTTTTGAATTAGATCACAACACAGTAAAAGCACCATATGTTCGCCTTGCTGGCACAGAACAAAATGGTGATGCGTTAGTCGAAAAATATGACTTACGTTTCTTACAACCAAACAAAGATGCCCTACCAACAGGCGCATTACACACGTTGGAACATTTGTTAGCAGTTAACATGCGTGATGAATTAAAAGGAATCATTGACATTTCGCCAATGGGTTGCCGCACTGGTTTTTATATGATTATGTGGGATCAACATTCACCACAAGAAATCCGTGATGCATTAGTCAACGTTTTAAACAAAGTAATCAATACAGAAGTTGTTCCAGCAGTCTCTGCAAAAGAGTGCGGAAACTACAAAGATCATTCTTTATTTGCAGCGAAAGAATACGCAAAAATCGTCTTAGACCAAGGAATTAGTTTAGATCCATTTGAACGTATTCTGTAATCTTTAGCAATTAACGACTGAGAAACCCACTATTAAGCTGTGGGTTTTTCTGTTCTCTTTCTTAATTTAAACGGAGGTTTTTTATGAATCAAACAATCGAACAATTACTAAGTCACCGTTCCGTTCGTCATTTTAAAAAGCAAGCGTTAACGGACAAGCAGAAACAACAGTTAATTACTGCAGCTCAAGCAGGATCAAGCTCCAATTTTTTACAAGCTTATACAATTATAGAAATCAAAGATCCTGAGCTACGCAGAGAATTGGGACGTTTAGCGAATTGTGAAGACTATGTCGTTAACACTGGTGTGTTCTATGTTTTTGTTGCTGATTTGTATCGTCATGCAACGATTTTGTCAAAAGAGGGGCAATCATTAGAACCCTTAAAGACACCAGAATCATTATTAGTAGCTGCCGTTGATACAACGATTGCTGCGCAAAACATGGCCATTGCGGCTGAATCTATGGATTTAGGGATTTGTTATATTGGCGGCATTCGAAATGACTTAGACACAGTAGCCAAACGCTTATCTTTGCCTGAATTAACTGTACCACTTTTCGGATTAACAATCGGTGTACCAGAAACGTTAAATGGTGTAAAACCACGGATGCCTTTTGAAAATATTTTAAGCGAAAATCACTACCAATCAGACAAATTGACAGATATGCACACATATGATGAATTATTAAAAGATTATTATGCCAGCCGCTCAAGTAACGCCCAAACAGCGGATTGGTCACAGAAGTCTTTGTCCTATTTTTCTTATAATCGTCGCCCAGAAGTAAAAATTTTCTTGCAAAAACAAGGATTTGATGTCTAAACAAAAGAGCGTGGGCTTACGTTATTTCAACGTAAGCCCACGCTCTTTTGTTAATTTTTATTTATCTTTACTAAATTTGTCTTTTAAGTCTTCAAAGCCTTCTTTAACTTTATCAGTTAATTTTTCAGCGCCTTCTTTAAGGTCGTCGCCGGCATCACGTGCTTTGTCTTTTACGTCAGCAAAGGTTGATTGAGCTTTTCCTTCAAGTTCTTTGCCTTTATCATCCGTAACTTTGCCTTGCGCTTCTTTTGCAGTACCTTCTACTTTATCTTTTGCATCGTCAAAACGTCCTTTTAAATCTGCCATGCTAATCCCTCCTAAATAATTAATTACATAATAAGAGTATCATTCTTAGCCATTTCCTTCAAATATAATGCATGAACTACGAATAAATGGTTATTTTTGAGCCATTAAAGCTTTTTTTGCCAAGGCAAAGCAACCAATTGTTCCTGGATTATCTTCTAAAAGAGGCGTCACCAAGTATTTTTCTAAAGGCGGTGTTTCCACGTATCCATTGACTAATTCAGCAAATTTTTCACGAACTTTCGGCATCAAATGACGTTGTTTCATGACACCGCCGCCTAAAATGATCACTTCTGGCGCTAATAATAAAGTCGTATTGTACGCTGCTTGCGCTAAATAATAAGCTTCTAGTTCCCAAGTTTTATGATCCTCTTCCAATAAATGACCTTTTTTACCAGAACGACCTTCAACTGCTGGTCCTGCTGCAATCCCTTCTAAACAATCTCCATGATAAGGACAATTTCCTGCATACGTATCTTCAGGATGACGACGGACTAACGCATGCCCCATTTCTGGGTGGCTAAAGCCTTCAATAAACTCACCGTTTTGAATCGCTCCAGCGCCAACACCAGTTCCAATTGTATAATATACACAACTAGATGTATGTTGCCCATTTCCAGCAACATACTCACCATATGCCGCAGCATTCACATCCGTTGTCCAAGCCATTGGCACATCAAAATGTTGTTTCATAGTTCCTAACAAGTCAAAGTTACGCCAAGCTAATTTTGGTGTAGAAGTGATATAACCATACGTAGGAGAATCAACGTGAATATCAATCGGACCAAACGAACCAATCCCAATCGCTTTTAAAGGATATTGTTGGAAAAATTCTATTACTTTTTTCATTGTTTCTTCTGGGGTTGTTGTGGGAAAACTGACACGTTCCACAATGGTCAAATCATCTGTCCCAACGCCACATACAAATTTTGTGCCACCGGCTTCGATACTTCCTAAAAGTTTTTCTGTCATTGCAATATGCTCCTTCGTTTCCATTTTATAAGTAAGCGGATACATTACTTTTGATTAAATAACTAACATACACGTTTAGTTTACCACTTTTTTGTCGTTTCGACAGAACAATTTAACAATTTCAGTCAGGTTGCCCAATGAAATCTGGCAAGTTGCTAAAGAGCATTTTTCTAAAACAAAAAAACGAGCATTCACGGTTATCTAACAATGAATGCTCGTTTTTTGTTTATTGATTCTTTAGCGAAAAATATAACAATAGTCCGATTGTAATCCACCCACCACTAAGTAAAAGCATTAACCAACTTAAAAGCGTTTCTTTTAGAATACTTCTGGGTTCTTTTGCATGCTGAATAAAACTCATACTAGTCAGCAAAGAAAAGAGGAAAAACATAAAACAAATGACCGCTAAACCGCCAGACAACCAAAACCAACTAGCCATTATTCTCACTCTCCTTTTCGCTTGTTTTTTGATAATTATTGCGCCAAATGACACTATAAATTGCCCCAATTGTGATTACTAAGAACGTGTAGAAAGTCGGTAACCACCATGTGGGTAGGACCCATTTGACCGTAGCTTCTTGATTCAATTTTTTTGCTTCACGAGTGTTAATCGTAAATTCTTGTTGAAAAGGCCAAGACTGTTGTTCATCTTGTTGTAAAATAGCACGTCCTGTAAATATATAAGTCCCAGCATCTAGCGGTTGTTTACCCAAATCAAGATGAAAATTCATGGAACTATTTGGGGCAAAGCGAACATTTTTTAGTGTCCGTTGTGCAATTTTTTTAGAGGACCCTTTTTTTATCACTTGACCTTCTAAACGAACTTCTGGAAAAATAGCAGCATACGGATTTTGAATGACCGCCTTTAGTGATTTGGCCCCTAAAGCAATTGTAGGTGTTACTTTCGCTAATTTCAGTTGGTTCACCTCTGTTAAAGGAGCATTCTCAGCACTCCTCATAGCAATCGCAACATTAAACCCGTAGCGACTGGTTAATCCCATTGTTTGGTTCTCTTCCTCTGTTTTTTCATCTTTGAGATGCGCATAAACCCCGCCTAAAACAACTCCTTTGATAGGCTGATCAAGTCCCTTCACCTTCATCTTTGCTGATACTGTTTGATGAGGCGGCACACTCACTTCCTCATTTTCTAAAGTAACCAAGTCTGTCAGCGGAACCTTTAACGATGAATCAAGTGGTTTATCAAAATCATTGTACACAATCAACCCATTATCATTTGTTGATGCATTTGCTAGAGTCAATACAATGGACAATTTTTCGTCTGTCTTATTTTTTATGTCTAAGACAATAGTGGAAGATTGCTTTGGCGCCAGAATTAAATCATAATAACTAGATGTTCCTGACACTTGATTTTCTGGTAAAACAGGCGTTACTGTAAATTTAGTCTTCATTTCTTCTGTAGCTTCTACTTTTGGAACAATAATAAAAAATGTGAAAAACAGAAATAGACAGAAAACACCGACTTTTTTTCTACTCATTTCTTCAAGATCTCCTTTATAAAGCTGAATGTACCTACTAGTCTAACAAATCAGCGAAACAATGCTGATCAATCTTTGACTTTTGGGAAGGATAATCTTGAAAAGAAAGAGGAAAAGATTGGTAAGTTGCTTTATTTCTTTTCTCTGAATTAAAACTACATATTTAACGCAAAAAAGAGGTTTCCCACCACAGTGGAAAACCTCTATAAACCTTGTCATAACAATGTTTTGAAAGACTATGCGTCTGGATTTGCGTTTTCGTCTTTGAGACCGTATTTTTTGTTGAAACGGTCCACACGTCCGTCGGCTTGTGTGAATTTTTGACGACCAGTGTAGAATGGGTGTGAGTCTGAAGTAACCTCAACACGTAATAATGGATAAGTGTTGCCATCTTCCCATTCAACAGTTTCTGAAGATCCTTTAGTTGAACCTGAAAGGAATTTGAAACCTGTTGTTGAATCCATGAATACTACTGGTTGGTAATTTGGATGGATATCTTGTTTCATACGTTTTTTTCGCTCCTTTGCCCTGATCCATTTGCTGTATCAGAGTTATTTTGTCGGTATACAACAATGCTATCTTACCATGTTTTCAGTTGGTATGCAATTATCTTTTTGGATTTCTTTTAATTTGTTTGCCAAACGAAACATCATGGAAAACTTCAAATAATTGTTGATTATTTTGGGTTCGTTTTAACATTTTTATGAATTGATCCGTATATTCCAGCGAGTCTCCTGACATATTATTTCTCAATTTCCACGTTTCTTCTAGTTGTTCTGGTGTCATTAACAACTCTTCTTTTCGCGTACTTGATTTTTTAATATCAATTGCTGGGAAAATACGGCGCTCTGCTAATTCACGAGATAAATGGAGCTCCATGTTGCCTGTGCCTTTGAATTCTTCATAGATGACATCATCCATTCGGCTACCTGTATCCACCAATGCCGTGGCTAAAATAGTTAAACTGCCCCCTTCTTCGATATTTCTGGCAGCACCAAAAAATCGTTTAGGTTTGAAAAACGCAGCTGGATCTATTCCGCCACTTAAGGTTCGACCACTAGGCGGAACCACTAAATTATAGGCCCTTGCTAAACGAGTGATGCTGTCCATTAAAATAACTACGTCCCGTTTGTCTTCAACTAAGCGCATTGCTCGATCCAGAACCAATTCAGCAACTCGCGTATGATTTTGTGGTTGTTGATCAAAAGTTGAAGAAACCACATCTCCTTTAACGCTTCGCTCTAAATCAGTCACTTCTTCAGGACGCTCGTCAATTAACAACAGAATCAATTCCACATCAGGATGATTTTCTGTAATCCCATTAGCAATTTCCTTTAAAACACTTGTTTTTCCCGCTTTTGGCGGCGCTACAATTAAACCACGTTGCCCAAAACCAATTGGGGCAAATACATCAATCATTCGTGTTGATAATCTGCCAGCCGTTGTTTCTAACGTTAATTGTTTTTCAGGATACAGCGGTGTTAGCGCTGGAAAATGTGGCCGCTCTTTCGCTTCTTCAGGATCTTTCCCATTGACACTTTCAACATGCATGAGTCCATAGTAACGTTCTGATTCCTTTGGCGGACGCGCCTTGCCAGCTACTTTGTCCCCATTTCTCAATCCGAAACGACGAATTTGAGAAGAAGAAATATAAATGTCTTCTGCACTTGGTCCATAATTAATTGGTCGCAAAAAGCCATAACCATCCTGAGAAACAATATCTAAAATTCCTTCCATGAAGAAAAACCCTTGCTTCTCAGCTTGTGCACGAATCACAGCTAAAGACAATTCTTTTTTGTTCATTTGGCTATAATAAGGAATTTTAAACTCTTTCGCGTACGCATAAATATCTTTTAACGTACTGTTTTCCAATTCAGCCATTGTTAAATAGTCGCTCATTGATCCACCTCAAACGGACCTTCTTGTTCTTCGGTTTCTAGCATTTGAATATCAGCGC
>NZ_JAHLRI010000025.1:0-35846 GCF_018919685.1 Enterococcus sp. S183_ASV_20 | reverse complement strand
GAAACACGAATTGCAATTTTGCGCAAAAAAGCAGATGCCGAGCGTTTAGAAATTCCGGATGATACACTAAGTTATATTGCTGGTCAAATCGATTCCAACATCCGTGAATTAGAGGGTGCTTTGGTCCGCGTTCAAGCCTTTGCAACTATTAATGGAGAAGATATTACCACTAGTTTAGCGGCGGACGCCTTGAAATCTCTAAAATCAGTTGGTAGTAAAAATCAATTGTCCATCTTACAAATTCAAGAAGAAGTATCCAAATATTATCATGTGCCTCTTAAGGATTTAAAAGGGAAAAAACGGGTGAAAACAATTGTGGTTCCTCGTCAAATCTCAATGTATCTTGCTAGAGAAATGACCGACAATTCCTTGCCAAAAATTGGTGCCGAATTTGGCGGCAAAGATCATACAACGGTGATTCATGCGCACGAAAAGATTCAGCAATTATTGGAAAAAGATCCAGCGATTCAAAAAGAAGTCAGTGAAATTAAAAATTTATTGAACTCTTAGGATGTGGAAAACTAAACAAAAAAGAACAAAGTTATCCACAACTTATACACAAGTGGATAACTTAGTAAAATCAATGCTCTTTTGACTTTTCCACAGAATCAACATGCCCTATTACTTTTATTATTTATTTATATATAATATACAAAACAGTGGCGTACAAAATTAGAACGTATTGAAAATACTTAAAAAGGAGTTTACATTATGAAATTAACGGTCAAACGAAGTGTCTTTTTACAAGAATTACAAACTGTTCAACGAGCAATTTCTTCTAAAACAACGATTCCAATCTTAACAGGTGTTAAAATTGTCTTATCAGAAGATGGCTTATCACTTACTGGGAGTAACGCGGATATTTCAATTGAAAGTTTTTTAAGTAAAGATGATGAAAAAGCTCAAATGACCATTGAACGCACAGGTAGCATCGTTTTACAATCTCGTTTCTTTGGCGAAATTATTCGTAAATTACCAGAAGATATGTTCACAATGGAAGTTCTAGATAACAATCAAGTTGCAATTACTTCAGGAAAAGCTGATTTTACGGTTAATGGATTAGATGCGGATAATTATCCGCACTTACCAGTAATTGATACTCAAAACCAAATGAAATTACCTGTTCATTTATTGACAAAAATTATTAGTGAAACAGGTTTTGCTGTATCGATGCACGAAAGTCGTCCAATTTTAACTGGGGTTCACTTTATTTTAGAAAATCAAAAATTACTTGCCGTTGCAACAGATTCACATCGTTTAAGTCAACGTGTGATCCCGACAGAACAAGCAGTAGAAGACTTTAACATTGTAATTCCAGGAAAAAGTTTAACTGAACTTTCTCGTTCATTAACCAATGAAGAAGAAATGGTTGAAATCAGCATTATGGAAAACCAAGTGCTATTTAAAACAGAAACAATGTACTTCTATTCTCGTTTGTTAGAAGGAAATTATCCTGATACCAACCGTTTAATTCCAACTAGCCATAACACGCAAATTGAATTTTATGTACCAGAATTGCTTTCAGCAATCGAACGTGCCTCTTTACTTTCTCATGAAGGACGTAACAATATTGTTCGCCTTTCAATTTCACCAGACTCTGTTGTTTTATATGGAAATTCACCTGAAATTGGAAAAGTCGAAGAAGCGTTAAACTATGAAAATGTTTCTGGTGAAGCGTTAGATATTTCTTTCAACCCAGATTATATGAAAGATGCGTTGCGAGCGTTTGGCGATATGAATATTACCGTGAAATTCCTTTCCCCAATTCGTCCGTTTACATTGGAGCCAACCGAAACAGAACTAGATTTCATTCAACTAATTACACCGGTTCGTACAAATTAATCATGTTTAAAAAAGACCTTCGGAAAATCACTATGATCGCCGAAGGTTCTTTTTTGTCGTCTGTTTAAAGCCGATAAACGCTGCTAGATAAGCTTTTTATAACTAGAATAGCTTTTACGCTAATATGATTGTGAATGTTTGAACTATCGTTTGACGAATAAATTCTGCCTTTTTTTTCGTGGATAAAGAAAAAAGCCCTTTAATTTTTCGTTTAAGGGCTGTTCATTTTTTTATGAATATTTCCTAGTGAAAGAAGTTTACGTTGCTTAAAACGACGCTCAGACCTCTACAAGCTACTTTTCTTCAATGCATGCCCTCTTCGTTTGTCTTTGAGTTACCCCAAATTGTTTTTTAGTTAAACGCTACTCGTCATTTCTGCCAAATCAGGCCCCTTTTTTCTCAAGAAAATATCAATTTCCGTTTTAAAATGCTTTTTAAGAGTTTTTTTATCCTAATAATATTTTCGGTCATTTAGAATTAAAATTGCTTAGAATGAAAATTAGACAGATAAATTTGTTTTCTCTTATGAAAAAGGGTATAATATATATGAGAACGTATTAGAAAAAAGAGGGATGCACATTGAAAAAAACGTTTGTTTTAGCAACTGAGTATATAACGCTTGGTCAGTTTCTTAAAGAAATCAACGTCATTGGTAGTGGCGGCCAAGCCAAATGGTATTTGGCAGATAATAGCGTGTTTGTTGATGGCGAGTTGGAAAATCGTCGCGGACGGAAACTTTATGCGGGCATGATGATTGAGATACCTGAAGAAGGTACTTTTTTTATGGTGAAAAACGGAAACGAGTCCGACGATGCGGCTGAATGAGCTGACACTTCAGCATTATCGTAATTATGAAACAGTCAGCTTAGATTTTCCAAAAACGTTAAATCTTTTTTTAGGCGAAAACGCCCAAGGAAAAACCAACTTGTTAGAAAGCATTTATGTTCTAGCAATGACACGAAGTCATCGAACCAGCAATGAAAAAGAATTAATTGGCTGGGAACAAGCAGCAGCTAAAATTAGTGGCGTGGTTGAAAAAAAAACAGGCACCGTGCCGTTGGAAATTTTAATTTCCAACAAAGGACGTAAAACAAAGGTTAACCACATTGAGCAAAAAAGGCTCAGTGCGTACATTGGGCAATTGAATGTTATTTTATTTGCCCCAGAAGATTTATCTTTGGTGAAAGGCTCACCTCAAGTCCGCCGGAAATTTATTGACATGGAACTCGGACAAGTGAGTCCTATTTATCTTTATGATCTTGTCCAATATCAGTCTGTTTTAAAGCAACGGAACCAATACCTAAAACAACTAGCTGAAAAAAAACAAACAGATACTGTTTATCTGGATATTTTGACAGAGCAGCTAGCTGAATTTGGCGGGAAAGTTCTATACGCTCGGTTAGGTTTTCTTAAAAAATTAGAACACTGGGCAAACTTACTCCATCAAAAAATTAGTCATGGACGCGAAACGCTCACCATTGACTACGCATCAAGCATCCCAATTGACAACACGGATCTTTCCTTAGAAGCACTTCAAAATCAATTGCTCCAACAATTAATGAACAATCGTAAGCGTGAATTGTTTAAAGCGAATACTTTTTTAGGCCCTCATCGTGACGATTTGCTGTTTATTGTCAATGGTCAAAATGTTCAAACGTATGGCTCACAAGGCCAACAGCGAACGACAGCTTTAAGTATTAAATTGGCAGAGATTGATTTGATGCATTCAGAAACAGGAGAATATCCTGTGTTATTACTAGATGATGTCATGAGTGAATTAGATAATGAACGTCAAATTCACTTGTTAGAAACGATTGAAGGCAAAGTTCAAACGTTCTTAACGACAACTAGTTTAGATCACATAAAAGACAAGCTAACAGTTGAACCAGATATTTTTTATGTTCAACAAGGCAAGATAGAAAGGAATTCAGCGACATGACAGAAGAAGAAAAAAACATGAGAGAACGTGCGCAAGAATATGACGCTAGTCAGATTCAAGTTTTGGAGGGCTTAGAAGCTGTCCGGAAACGTCCTGGTATGTACATAGGTTCTACTAGTGGCGAAGGGTTACACCACTTAGTATGGGAAATCGTTGACAACTCTATCGACGAAGCCTTAGCAGGATTTGCTAAATCAATTCAAGTAATTATCGAACCAGACGATAGTATTACTGTTATCGATGATGGTCGTGGAATTCCAGTCGGGATTCAAGCCAAAACAGGTCGCCCAGCTGTGGAAACAGTGTTTACAGTGCTACATGCCGGCGGGAAATTTGGCGGTGGCGGCTATAAAGTATCAGGTGGCTTGCACGGTGTTGGTTCCTCTGTTGTTAATGCTTTATCGACCAGTTTAGATGTTCGTGTTTATAAAGATGGCAAAGTGTATTACCAAGAATATCGTCGTGGTGCGGTTGTTGATGACCTAAAAGTTATCGAAGAAACGGATCGTCACGGAACCACTGTTCACTTTATTCCAGACCCTGAAATTTTTACAGAAACAACCGTTTATGATTTTGATAAATTAGCAACACGGGTTCGTGAATTAGCCTTTTTAAATCGAGGCTTACACATTTCAATTGAAGACCGTCGTGAAGGACAAGAAGATAAAAAAGAGTATCACTATGAAGGCGGGATTAAGAGTTATGTTGAGCATTTAAATGCCAATAAAGACGTTATTTTCCCAGAGCCAATCTTCATTGAAGGAGAGCAACAAGATATTACAGTGGAAGTGTCAATGCAGTATACAGATGGCTACCACTCAAATATTTTAAGTTTTGCCAACAATATTCATACTTATGAAGGCGGAACGCATGAATCTGGTTTTAAAACTTCTTTAACACGTGTGATTAATGACTATGCACGTAAACAAAAATTGATGAAAGAAAACGATGAAAAGTTAACTGGGGAAGATGTTCGTGAAGGCTTAACCGCAGTGGTTTCCATCAAACATCCCGATCCTCAATTTGAAGGACAAACGAAAACGAAATTAGGGAACTCAGAAGTACGGACCGTTACGGATCGTCTATTCTCAGAATACTTTACAAAATTTTTAATGGAAAACCCAACAGTCGGCAAACAAATTGTCGAAAAAGGCATGTTGGCTTCAAAAGCTCGTTTAGCCGCTAAAAGAGCCCGTGAAGTCACCCGTCGTAAAGGCGCGTTAGAAATTAGCAACTTGCCAGGGAAGCTGGCTGATTGCTCAAGTAAAGATCCGGAAAAATGCGAATTATTTATCGTCGAAGGAGACTCGGCAGGCGGTTCAGCAAAACAAGGACGTAGCCGTGAATTCCAAGCCATTTTACCAATTCGTGGGAAAATCTTGAATGTTGAGAAAGCCAGCATGGATAAAATTTTAGCCAATGAAGAAATTCGGTCATTATTTACAGCTATGGGAACAGGCTTCGGCGAAGATTTCGATGTTTCTAAAGCACGTTATCACAAACTAGTGATTATGACCGATGCCGATGTCGATGGTGCGCATATTCGAACGTTGTTATTAACCTTGTTCTATCGCTTCATGCGGCCAATTGTTGAAGCTGGTTATGTGTATATTGCCCAACCACCACTATATGGTGTGAAACAAGGGAAAAACATCACCTACGTTCAACCGGGCAAACATGCTGAAGAAGAACTAGCAAAAGTGTTAGAAGAATTACCTGCTTCACCAAAACCAAGTGTTCAACGTTACAAAGGGTTGGGTGAAATGGATGATCACCAACTTTGGGAAACAACAATGGACCCAGAAAAACGATTAATGGCGCGAGTGAGTGTCGATGATGCCATTGAAGCTGACCAAATTTTTGAAATGCTAATGGGCGATCGTGTGGAACCACGTCGTGCGTTTATCGAAGAAAATGCCCATTACGTGAAAAACTTGGATATTTAATGTGTCGCAACGTTGTAAGAGACGCTAGAACATATATTTAGAGGGGAAAAAATTCATGAGTGAAGAAATTAAAGAAAACATTCAAGACGTCAATCTGACCAGCGAAATGAAAGAATCTTTCATTGACTACGCAATGAGTGTTATCGTAGCCCGCGCGTTACCTGACGTTCGTGACGGTTTAAAACCTGTTCATCGCCGAATCTTATATGGAATGAACGAATTAGGGGTAACCCCTGATAAACCACACAAAAAATCAGCCCGGATTGTTGGGGATGTTATGGGTAAATATCACCCCCATGGGGACATTGCGATTTACGAATCAATGGTGCGGATGGCACAACCTTTTAGTTATCGGGCTATGTTAGTTGACGGCCACGGAAACTTCGGTTCTGTCGATGGTGACGGCGCTGCCGCTATGCGTTATACCGAAGCACGTATGAGTAAAATTGCTTTAGAAATGCTACGAGATATTAACAAAAATACAGTCGATTTCCAAGGAAACTATGATGATTCAGAACAAGAACCAGTAGTTTTACCTGCTCGTTTTCCAAACTTACTAGTTAACGGAACAACGGGGATTGCGGTGGGGATGGCAACAAACATTCCACCACACAATTTAAGTGAAGTGATTGATGCAACAAGTTTATTGATGGACAATCCTGATGTAACGACGAATGAATTGATGGAAGTGTTACCTGGACCAGATTTTCCAACAGGCGGTTTAGTGATGGGGAAATCAGGGATTCGCCGAGCATATGAAACAGGGAAAGGTTCGATTACTGTTCGTGCAAAAGTTGAATTGACTGAAATGCCGAATGGAAAAGAACGTATTTTAGTAACTGAATTGCCTTATATGGTGAATAAAGCCAAATTAATCGAACGAATTTCTGAATTACACAGAGATAAACGAATTGAAGGAATTACTGATTTGCGGGATGAATCTTCTCGTGAAGGCATGCGGATCGTCATCGATGTTCGTCGAGATGTGAGTGCCTCTGTTGTGTTAAACAACTTGTACAAAATGACTGCCTTACAAACATCTTTTGGTTTTAACATGTTAGCCATCGAAAAAGGCGTACCGAAAATTTTAAGCTTGAAACGTATTTTAGAAAATTACGTCGAGCACCAAAAAGAAGTCATTACTCGCCGGACGATTTTTGACAAAAACAAAGCAGAAGCACGGGCGCATATTTTAGAAGGTCTACGAATTGCCTTAGATCATATCGATGAAATCATTGCCATTATCCGTGGATCACAATCAGATGACGAAGCAAAAGCAACGTTAATTGAACGCTTTGAATTTTCAGATCGTCAAGCGCAAGCAATTTTAGATATGCGTTTACGCCGTTTAACAGGCTTAGAACGCGACAAAATTGAAAATGAATATCAAGAGCTATTGAAATTCATTGCGGACTTAGAGGACATTTTAGCCCGCCCAGAACGCGTCATTGAAATCATTAAAACAGAGTTAAATGACGTTCGCACAAAATTTGGTGATGCACGACGCACAGAATTATTAGTAGGTGAAGTCTTAAGTCTTGAAGATGAAGATTTAATCGAAGAAGAAGAAGTCGTGATTACATTAACCAATAACGGCTACATTAAGCGGATGGCAAACTCCGAATTCCGGGCGCAACGCCGCGGCGGACGTGGTGTCCAAGGCATGGGCGTTCATGATGATGATTTCGTGAAAAACCTAGTTTCTTGTTCAACACATGACACGTTATTATTCTTTACGAACACTGGGAAAGTTTACCGAGCAAAAGGTTACGAAATCCCTGAATACGGTAGAACAGCAAAAGGAATTCCAGTGATTAACTTACTGGGAATTGATTCTGCAGAAAAAATTCAAGCGATTATTTCTGTTGAGGGCAAAGCGGAAGCAGGTAAATACTTGTTCTTCACAACCTTAAAAGGAACCGTCAAACGGACAGCCGTAACAGCCTTTTCTAATATCCGTAGTAATGGATTAATCGCCATTAGCTTAAAAGAAGATGATGAGTTAGTTAACGTGGTAACGACTAATGGCAATCAGAAGATGATTATCGGAACACATGCAGGATACTCTGTCACATTTGATGAAAATACTGTACGTGATATGGGCCGGACAGCATCAGGTGTTCGTGGAATCCGTCTCCGCGAAAATGATTATGTGGTCGGCGCAGCGATTCTGGATGAAAATAAAGAAGTCCTAGTCATTACTGAAAATGGTTATGGTAAGCGTACAAAAGCTTCTGAATATCCAGTTAAAGGACGTGGCGGTAAAGGGATTAAGACAGCAAATATCACTGAGAAAAATGGTCCATTAGCTGGTTTAACCACGGTCAATGGGGATGAAGATATCTTATTGATTACGAACAAAGGCGTCATTATCCGCTTTAACGTAGATTCTGTTTCTCAAACAGGACGCGCAACATTAGGAGTTCGTTTAATGAGAATGGAAGATGGTGCCAAAGTGGTAACAATGGCTGTTGTAGAACCAGAAGAAGTGGAAGAAGAAATCGTTGAAGTTGTAGAAACAACAGAAAACGAAACAACATCAGAAACAGAAGAATAACATAAAAAAGTTTCGCCAGTTGGCGAAACTTTTTTATTGGGGCTTTTCAAAACTATTTCTTGCTTTTGTCTATCAATTAGCATATAATTAGAGATTGTGAACTACCTTTTTAGGTATGTTCTCCTTGCTCTTAGCCAACTAAGAGCCTTGAAGTCCATAGGGAGGTGAAAATCAATGAGTCAAGATACGAAGTACGAAATCATGTACATTATTCGTCCGAACATTGATGAAGAAGCAAAAACTGCTTTAGTAGAACGTTTCGACACAATCTTAAAAGATAACGGAGCAGAAGTTATCGAATCTAAAGATTGGGAAAAACGCCGCTTAGCATATGAAATGAACGGATTCCGTGAAGGCATCTATCATATCGTTAATGTTACTTCTCCATCAACAGCTGGCGCAATCAACGAGTTTGATCGTTTAGCAAAAATCAATGACGATATTATCCGTCATATGATCGTGAAGGTAGAAGCATAATTTGTTTCACATGAAACATTTATTGACGAAAGGAGATGTTTTGAATGATTAATAACGTTGTATTAGTCGGAAGATTGACAAAAGATCCTGACTTACGTTACACCGCTAGTGGTTCAGCTGTTGCGACCTTTACACTTGCTGTAAACCGTAACTTTACGAATCAAAATGGTGACCGTGAAGCAGACTTTATCAACTGTGTGATTTGGCGTAAACCCGCAGAAACAATGGCTAATTATGCCCGTAAAGGTACATTATTAGGTGTTGTCGGAAGAATTCAAACTCGTAATTACGAGAACCAACAAGGTCAACGTGTCTACGTAACTGAAGTGGTTTGTGAAAACTTCCAATTGTTAGAATCTCGTTCTGCTTCAGAACAAAGAGGAACTGGCGGCGGTAGCTTTAATAACAACGAAAATGGTTATCAATCACAAAATCGTAGCTTTGGTAATAACAATGCCGGTTCTGGATTTAATAACAACAACAATAGTTTCAATCCATCATCTTCTCAGTCGCAAAACAACAACGGTATGCCTGATTTCGATAAAGATTCTGATCCATTTGGTGGCTCAGGTTCATCTATCGACATTTCAGATGATGATTTACCATTCTAAACGAATTTGATAGGAGGGAACAAGAATGGCACAACAAAGAAGAGGCGGACGTAAACGTCGGAAAGTCGACTACATCGCAGCAAACCACATCGAATACATCGACTATAAAGATACTGAATTGTTAAAACGATTCATTTCAGAACGTGGCAAAATTTTACCACGTCGTGTTACAGGTACTGGCGCTAAAAACCAACGTAAATTAACGATTGCTATTAAACGCGCACGTATCATGGGATTATTACCATTCGTTAGTGACGAACAATAATTTTATGACAATTTCCAGAACCAAAGAGCTTGCTCTTTGGTTCTTTTTTATCTTGACTAGTGTTTCACGTGAAACATAACAAGGTTCGCAGAATGAAGTGTTTTGTGATAAAATAAAGGATGAAATAACTAGTGAATCACCAGAGCAATATGCTCGTTGGAACAAGTCGCCTCAAAGGTCTGCAGAAAGATTGGAGGCAAAAAAATGCAAAAGAAGAGAATTCAAAAAAACGGTTTCTTAATTGTTGTGGGTCTTCTCTTAGTAGAATTTCTCCTCTATTTCTTACTAACAAATAAATGGCTGCTATTGGCGGTAATTATCGCATTAGATATCTTTCTCTTAGTGGTTATTCGGCTGTTGATTAGAGATGTAGAAATTACAAACGTAGAAAAGATTCAAGAAGCAAGTTCCATTGCTGAACAATCGTTGGATTATGTTGTAAATGAAGTACCTGTGGGAATTATTACGTATAACGGGGAAACACGCGCGGTAGAATGGCTTAATCCTTATGCTGCTTCTATTTTTAATAAAGACAATCAGCTAACGTTAACCGCTAGCCAAGTTACGTCTTATTTAGAATTAGCAGAACGAAACCAAGATATTTTTACGATTGACGAAAATACCTATCGCTTTAGCGTCAATAAAGAACAACATACAATTACTTTTGAAGATATCACTAAAGAAAGTAATTTGTATCAAGAAAAAGTCGAAATGCAAACGGCTATTGGCATTGTGTCTGTCGATAATTATGATGATGTCACCGATACAATGGACGAGAAAGAAATTTCTTATTTGAATAGTTTCATTACGACGATGGTTTCTGATTGGATGGACCAATACAAAGTTTTTTATAAGCGAATCAATGCAGAACGTTATTTTTTCATTGCCCAATGGGAAGATATTCAAAAAATGATGGACGAAAAATTTTCTATTTTGGATACGATCCGTAAGGAATCAGCTAACCATGAAGTAGCTATTACGTTAAGCATGGGGATTGCTTATGGGGGGCCAACCTTAGATCAAACCGGGACCACGGCTCAAACGAACCTAGATACAGCTTTAGTACGTGGTGGTGATCAAGTGGTTGTAAAAGAAGCCAAAGATGAAGCGAAGCCGTTATTTTTTGGTGGAAAAACGGCAGTAACGACGAAACGTTCCCAAGTACGTTCTCGCGCAATGAGCATGGCAATTAAGGGAATTATTGCGGAATCTGCTGACATCTATATTATGGGCCATCGTTATCCAGATATGGATGCGTTAGGTTCAGCATTTGGTGTTGCTCGTTTAGCTTCGTTTAATAATCGAAAAGCGTGGATTGTTTTAGATGAAAATGAAATCATTCCCGATGTCAAAAGAGTGTTAGAGGCGATTAAAGAGTACCCAGAATTAGAAGAGCGTATTATTAGTCCTAAAGAGGCCATGAAGCGCAAGAAAGAAAGTAGCTTATTAGTTATGGTAGATTACCATAAACCGTCTCTATCGATCTCACAAGAGCTCTATGAGCGTTTTGATAAAGTGGTAATCATTGATCACCATCGACGAGGAGACGAATTTCCAGCAAAACCCTTGCTTTCTTATATTGAATCTTCTGCCTCTTCTGCTTCAGAATTAGTCACAGAATTGATCGAATATCAAAGTAATAGCGCAAATAAACTGCAGGCCTTTGAAGCAACCATGATGTTGGCGGGAATTGTGGTTGATACGAAAAGTTTCAATACACGAACGACGGCGCGAACATTTGATGTGGCTAGTTATTTACGAACTTGTGGAGCAGACTCATCTTTAGTACAATATCTATTAAGTTCTGATCTTACAAGCTATCTGGAAATGAACAACTTAATCTCTAAAAGCGAATATGTCACAAAAGATACCGTCGTTGTTGCAGGGAGTGAAGACAAAGAATATGATAGTGTCACAGCTGCCAAAACAGCGGACACGTTACTTTCTATGGCAGGGATTAATGCAGCATTTGTCATTACCAAGCGGACGGATCAACAGATTGGCATTAGTGCTCGGAGTAATGGTTCAATTAATGTCCAAATTATTATGGAAAATTTAGGTGGTGGCGGTCACTTTACTAATGCGGCAGTACAATTATCAAACGTAACAGTAGCAGAAGTAAAAGAGCAACTACTTGATGTAATTCGTCAAAATATTAATGAAATGTATGAACAGGAGTGAAGGAAATGAAAGTCATTTTTTTACAAGATGTTAAAGGAAAAGGAAAAAAAGGGGACGTAAAAGAAGTGCCAACTGGTTACGCCCAAAACTTTTTAATTAAAAATGGTTATGCGAAAGAAGCCAATAAAGGGAGCATGAGTGCGTTAGCGGGTCAAAAGAAAGCCCAAGAAAAACATGAAGCAGAAGTTTTAGCACAAGCAAAAGAAATGCAAGCCTTTTTAGAAGATGAAAAGACTGTTGTAGAGATCAAGGCAAAAGCTGGAGAAGACAGCCGTTTATTTGGCTCAATTCCTTCAAAACAAATTGCAGAAGCCTTAAACAAACAATACAATGTAAAATTGGATAAACGCAAAATCGAATTAGCCAACCCAATTCGTTCTCTAGGTTACACTAACGTACCAGTCAAACTACATCATGAAGTTACAGCGAAAATTAAGGTTCATGTCGTAGCGGAATAATACAATCGATAAAAAAGAAGCCGATTTCTCCGGCTTCTTTTTTATAAAAAAATAAATTACTGTAATTATTTTTATGACGTTTAGAAATCAAATGTACAACATTTTAAATTAATAAAAATATTATATTTTTATTAATTGTATATTTTTAAAAATTGGAAAGTGAACTAAAAATAGAGAAATCAGCAGAGAAAAAATGTACTTTTTTTAATGAAATTGTGTTAAAATGGATAGACTAAATGAACCAGAAAGTAAGACATCGTGGGAGAGAACAAAATGAATGAATTATTGCAAGATAGGGTACCGCCACAAAATATTGAAGCGGAACAAGCCGTTTTAGGTTCTATTTTCTTAGATGCAGATGTGCTAATAGAAGCGATGGAATATGTGGAACCTAAAGATTTCTATCGTCGTAGTCATCAGTTGATTTTCCAAACGATGATGACCTTAAGCGACCGAAATGAAGCGATTGATGTGGTAACAATCAAAGATCGCCTAGAACAAGAGAATTTGTTAGAAGATGTTGGTGGACTAAGTTATCTGTCAGATTTAGCTTTAGCTGTGCCGACAGCTGCCAATGTCATTTATTATGCAAAAATTGTTGAACAAAAATCGTTGCTGCGCAACTTAATCCAAACCGCTACAGAGATTGTAACTAAAGGCTTTGAGCAAGGTGAAGATGTTGAATCTATTTTGGATGATGCAGAACGAAGCATTTTAGAAGTCTCCGAAAAGCGGAATCGCAGTGGCTTTTTATCAATTTCAGATGTTCTAAATACAACTATTGCGAATATTGACCAATTATACCAAAATGATGAAGAGATTACTGGTTTACCTACAGGCTATCAAGCATTGGATAAAATGACTGCCGGCTTGCAAGCGGAAGAGCTAATTATTTTAGCGGCCCGTCCAGCGGTAGGGAAAACCGCTTTTGCATTAAATATTGCCCAAAATGTCGGCACCAAAACAGATAAAGCTGTCGCTATTTTTAGTTTAGAAATGGGGGCAGAATCATTAGTGAACCGGATGCTTTGTGCAGAAGGATCCATTGAGGCCAGCCATTTAAGAACAGGGCAATTATCTGAAGAAGAATGGCAAAACTTAATTATTGCGATGGGTAGTTTGTCCCGTGCGAATATCTATATTGATGACACACCAGGGATTAAAATTACCGAAATTCGTGCGAAATGTCGTAAATTAGCACAAGAAAAAGGCAACTTAGGTCTAATTTTGATCGACTACCTACAATTGATTGAAGGAACTGGAAAAGAGAACCGCCAACAGGAGGTTTCTGATATTTCACGTCAATTAAAAAAATTAGCAAAAGAATTAAAAGTCCCGGTTATCGCTTTGTCACAGCTTTCTCGTGGCGTGGAACAACGTCAAGATAAACGTCCTGTGTTAAGTGATATTCGTGAATCAGGTTCCATTGAACAAGATGCCGATATCGTTGCCTTTCTTTATCGTGATGATTACTACGATCGTGGTGAAGGAGAAGACGGCGATCATGAGCCACCAGAAGTTGACAATGTTGTAGAAGTCATCATTGAGAAAAACCGTAGTGGTGCGCGTGGAACGGTCGAATTACTTTTCATTAAAGAATATAATAAATTTTCTTCGCTTTCGCCGAGGACAGAATTTTAAAAAACGAACTCATTTTTTGAGTTCGTTTTTTTGCTTATTAAGGGATTAAAATCAGAGAGTAAAACACGAACAATATTCGTATATTTTATTATTTTACAAAAACATAACTAAAAATGTTCGTATTTTTGACATAAACGCTTTTGATTGTGAAAGAATATTCGATTTTTACCCTTGAAAGGGACTGGTTTTACTGGTACAATGATTCAGGACAAAAAAATTATGAACGAGGTGTTCGAATGTCATCAGTAGTAGTTGTTGGAACGCAATGGGGCGACGAAGGTAAAGGAAAAATTACAGACTTTCTAAGTGAAAACGCAGAAGTGATCGCTCGTTACCAAGGCGGAGATAACGCCGGACATACCATTAAATTCGACGGCGTAACGTATAAATTACATTTAATTCCTTCAGGGATTTTCTATAAAGAAAAAATTAGTGTAATTGGTAACGGCGTAGTTGTGAATCCAAAATCTTTAGTAAAAGAATTAGCTTATTTAAAAGAAAATAATGTTGCCACTGATAATTTACGTATTTCAGATCGTGCCCATGTCATCTTGCCGTATCATATTAAATTGGATCAATTGCAAGAAGATGCGAAAGGTGAAAACAAGATTGGGACAACGATTAAAGGAATTGGCCCAGCCTACATGGATAAAGCAGCACGGGTGGGAATCCGTATCGCTGATTTATTGGATAAAGAAATTTTTGCGGAACGTTTGCAAATTAACTTAGAAGAAAAAAATCGTCAATTCGTTAAAATGTTTGATAGCGAAGCCATTGAATTTGATGATATTTTTGAAGAATACTATGAATACGGACAACAAATTAAACAATATGTTACAGATACTTCGGTTATTTTAAACGATGCATTAGATGCTGGAAAACGGGTTTTATTTGAAGGGGCACAAGGTGTCATGTTGGATATCGATCAAGGAACCTATCCATTTGTTACTTCCTCTAATCCAGTAGCTGGTGGCGTAACTATCGGTAGTGGCGTTGGTCCATCAAAAATTAATAAAGTGGTTGGTGTCTGCAAAGCGTACACTTCACGTGTCGGTGACGGCCCATTCCCAACAGAATTATTTGATGAAACAGGAGAAACCATTCGTCGTGTCGGTAAAGAATACGGAACAACAACAGGACGTCCGCGTCGTGTTGGTTGGTTTGATTCAGTAGTCATGCGTCATTCAAAACGTGTATCAGGGATTACGAACTTGTCATTAAACTCGATTGACGTGTTAAGTGGTTTAGAAACGGTGAAAATTTGTACAGCTTATGAACTTGATGGTGAATTAATTTATCATTATCCAGCAAGCTTGAAAGAATTAAGCCGCTGTAAACCAGTTTATGAAGAATTACCAGGTTGGTCTGAAGATATCACTGGTTGCAAAACTTTAGCCGATTTACCAGCTAATGCTCGTAACTATGTGCATCGGATTTCAGAATTAGTTGGTGTGCGCATTTCAACATTCTCTGTAGGTCCAGACCGTAACCAAACGAACGTTTTAGAAAGCGTTTGGGCACAAATTTAAGCAGATTTTTAAGGGAACGTAAAGGATGGCTTATGCCAGTTCAGCCTTTACGTTCTTTTTTAATTTTATATAAAAATGAAAAACTATGGTAAAATAAAAGAAAACATGAAGGGGGCAATTGTCCGTGAATTATCAATTAGTGACAGATTCTTGTTGTGACTTGCCGTATACATACTTAAAAGAAAACCAAGTACCTTTTATTAGCATGAATATTCAAATTGACGGGAAAGAATATCGCGATGATTTAGGTGAAACGTTTGATTATCAGAACTTCTTAACGGCCATTAAAAATGGAAGTATGCCCACTACCTCTCAAGTTAATGTGGGACGCTACAATGAATTTTTCCGTCCTTTTGTGGAGCAAGGGTTACCGGTGATTTATTTAGCTTTTTCATCTGGGTTAAGTGGCTCTTATCAAAGTGCGTTGCAATCAGTAGAGATGTTAAAAGAAGAGTACGATAATGTAGAAATTCATATTATTGATACAAAAGCAGCTAGCTTAGGTCAAGGGATGTTAGTCCGAGAAGCCATTCGATTACAAACAGATGGTCATTCATTAGGAGAAGTTGTTGCCTATCTTGAAGAGCAAAAAATGAAACTTCACTCGTGGGTAACGGTAGATGATTTAAAACATTTAGAACGTGGCGGACGGATTTCTAAAACAGCGGCTGCACTTGGTGGCTTAATGAACATTAAACCAATTATTCGCGTGGATGCGGCGGGCAAACTAGCATCCGTTGGTAAAACTCGTGGACGAAACAAGTCCTTGCAAAAGATTGCGCAAGAAACGATTCAAGGCATTGTAGAGCCAATGAAACAAACACTGTTGATTGCATATGCGGGAACGAAAGATGACGCGGAAAAAGTCAAAGAATTAATTGAAAAAGAAATAGAGGTTAATGAGATACTGATTTATCCTCTAGGCCCCACCATTACTAGTCATACTGGAATAGGTTGTATTGCTGTGTTTTCTTTTGGTGAAAAAAGAAAATAAAAAATGAGCCTGGGACAAAAATCACTTTGGATTTTTGTCCCAGGCTTAAAAATTGATAAACGGCGGGAACAGAAGCAACACTACGCGTTGCTCCGATCTCAACAACTTCTAAGAGCTAAAGCTCTAAGAGTTGAAGGTCCTTCGGAAATAAGCCGAAATTGTTGAGAATCACGAAGAACGTAGTGATTCGATGATGAACAATACCTACTTGGTCTCCAAAAATTATAGAACAATTTTCGGAAATTCCTTCTTATTTCTCGGAGTTAAACGCTTCTGTCCCGACCTCATTTTTTAATAATCTGAACTGAATAAAACGTCCATTTGTTTTTGAATTTCTGGGTTTTCCAAGAATTCATCATAGGTTGTTTCTGCTCGATCAATGACACCTTTATCAGAAACAGCAATAATTCGGTTCGCTAATGTTTGGATAAATTGGTGGTCATGTGAAGCAAAAAGAATTGAACCAGTGAAAGCCATCAACCCATCATTTAATGCAGTGATTGATTCTAAGTCTAAGTGATTCGTTGGATCATCTAAAACTAAGACATTGGCTTTGGAAAGCATTAATTTTGAAAGCATGACACGCACTTTTTCGCCTCCGGAAAGAACATTGACTGGTTTTAGTACCTCTTCACCAGAGAATAACATCCGACCTAAGAAACTACGTAAGAACGTATTGTCATCTTCTTCTTTACCAGCAAATTGACGTAACCAATCTAAAATGGTTAATGGCTCTTCAAAGTCTTTGCTGTTGTCTTTTGGTAAATAAGCTTGGCTAGTTGTAACGCCCCAACGAACAGAACCTGTATCGGGAGTAATTTCTCCCATAATCACTTTGAATAACGTAGTCGTTGTAATATCTGAGTCAGCGATGAATGCCACTTTATCATCTTTTGTTAAGTTGAACGAGATATTATCTAAGATTTTTTTGCCATCAATCGTTACAGAGACATTTTCAACTTGTAATAAGTCATTGCCGATTTCACGTTCTGGTGTAAAACCAACGAATGGATAACGACGAGAGGAAGGTTGAATGTCATCTAAGGTAATTTTATCTAACATTTTTTTACGAGACGTTGCTTGTTTTGATTTTGAGGCATTGGCGCTAAAACGAGCGATAAAGTCTTGTAATTCTTTGATTTGTTCTTCTTTTTTGGCATTAGATTGTGCTTGCAATTTTGTCGCTAGTTGGCTTGATTCCAACCAGAAATCATAGTTACCAACGTAAAGTTTGATTTTACTAAAGTCTAAATCTGCCATGTGAGTGCAGACTTTGTTTAGGAAATGACGGTCATGGGAAACCACGATAACGGTATTTTCAAAGTTGATTAAAAATTCTTCTAACCAATTGATTGAGCGGGTGTCTAAACCATTTGTCGGCTCGTCTAATAGTAAGACATCTGGTTTACCAAAAAGAGATTGAGCTAATAATACTTTGACTTTTTGACCAGCTGTTAATTCGCTCATTTTTTGATCATGTAATTCTTCTGGAAGGTTTAGCCCTTGGAGTAAAACAGCTGCCTCAGGTTCTGCTTCCCAACCGTCAAGTTCAGCAAATTCGCCTTCTAGTTCTGCGGCACGAATTCCATCTTCATCTGAAAAATCTTCTTTCATATAGATAGCATCTTTTTCTTTCATTACTTCGTAAAGACGTTTATGTCCCATAATTACAGTTTCTAAAACAGTGTAGTCTTCGTAGTCAAAGTGATTTTGTTTCAGCGTTGCTAGTCGCTCATTAGGACCCATTGAAACCACGCCAGTTGTCGGTTGAATCTCACCTGATAAAATTTTAAGAAACGTTGATTTTCCTGCACCGTTTGCGCCGATTAAGCCGTAACAGTTGCCAGGAGTAAATTTAATATTCACTTCTTCAAAAAGTTTACGATCTGGAAATTGTAAACTTACATCATTAACAGTAATCAATTGTTTTCCTCGCTTTTAATATATTCTTGAACCTCTCTGCATTATATCGGCTACAGAACCTTTTTTCAAGGAGTTTCAATCTTTTTACAGAAACGAATAAAAAGGTGGGTTTTTTATAGAAAAAAGGCGCTTTTTTAAAATGTTTCATGTGAAACAGAAATTTTTTTCATGAAAGGGTTTTTAGTGTATTTTTTTAATGATACACTGTATCATGTAAATTAATTAGTGTATCGATTAAAGGAGCCATCAAAAATGAAGCGGATTGAAAAAATCTATCAATATGTTAAAGAGCAAACGAAGAATTTAACGCCAATGACCTTAACAAGTGATGCGGGAGTCACGACACAAGAAATTTCAGAACGTTTAAACATTCAGCGGACCAATGCTAGTAAAGATTTGAATCAACTGGTTCGTGAAGGGCGCTTGAAAAAATTATCTGGTCGACCAGTAAAATATGTCGCGCAGGTGGCGTTTCAGCATCGACCATTAACCAAGCCAGTTAAAAGTTATCGGGAAAAATCAATGGATCATTCCACAAAAACTTTTATCGAACCATTGGTTGAACCAGTAGTCACGACAAGTAAAACCCCAGAAGTTGAAGATATTTTCAAAAAAATTATCGGTTCAGCTGGAAGCATGAAAACGCCGGTTGAACAAGCCAAAGCAGCGATTTTATATCCGCCAAAAGGCTTGAATTGTTTAATTACTGGACCAACAGGTTCTGGGAAAACTTATTTTGCTCATGCCATGTTTCAATTTGCGAAGCTGAACCAAATTGTGGCCAAAGAAAAAGAGTTTGTGGTGTTTAACTGTGCAGACTATGCGCATAATCCAGAACTTTTGATGTCGCATTTATTTGGGTATGTAGAAGGGGCCTTCACAGGCGCTACGAAAGCGAAAGAAGGGATTATTGATGAAGCAGATGGCAGCATTCTGTTTTTAGATGAAGTACATCGGTTACCACCCGAAGGACAAGAAATGATTTTTTATTTTATGGATCACGGTGTGTACGCGCGTTTAGGTGAAACAGTGAAATCACATCATGCGGATGTTCGGATTATTTGTGCTACGACGGAGAATCCTACTTCTTCTTTATTGAATACTTTTGTGCGACGCATTCCGATTATCATTCAATTACCGAACTTTAGTGACCGTCCTGCGAAAGAAAAAATTGACCTCCTAAAAGTGATGGTTTCAATGGAAGCAGCGCGGATTCAACGGCGAATCTCTTTGTCAGAAGATGTGGTCAAAGCGTTAATTGGAAGTGTTTCTTATGGAAATGTCGGTCAGCTAAAATCGAATGTGCAACTTGTGACTGCACGAGGGTTCCTTAATCAGATGGAACAAGAGGAATTAATGATTACGATGGACGAATTAACGGACAATATTAAAGAAGGCATTATGCAACTTGCCAGTAATCGAGAAGTATTGTCGGAGTTATCGAAATATCTGGAACCGCAATTAGTGGTATCACCAAATGAATCTTTAGTAGCTATTCAGTCAGATGCCTATGAATTGCCTTACAATCTATATGAGATTATTGGAGATAAAGCGGCTCTCTTAAAAGCAGACGGCTTGGACCAAGAACTAATTAATAATTTTATTACAACGGATATCAATGTTCATTTAAAATCTTTCTACAAAGATTATGGATTCACCTTTGATACAGAAAATAAATTGGCTGAAATTGTTGACCAACGAATTATTGATGTCACTAAGAAAATTTATAATTTTGCAGCGAAGCGGTTATCGTATTCGTTTCAACCCAATTTTATTTATGCAATGAGTTTACACATTAGTTCTTTCTTGAAACGCATCCAATTAGGTAAAGATCCTAAGCATCCTTTAAATGAAAGTATTCGAAATATGGTTTTAGATTATCCAACAGAGTTTGAAACAGCGAAAGAAATTAAAAATATTATTGAAAGTAGTTATCAGATGGAGATTCCTGAATCTGAAAGTTACTATTTAGCTGTTTTGCTCATTTCTTTAAGAGAAAATCCTGAGGCTGGCCGGATTGGCATTGTCGTGGCTGCGCACGGAAATAGTACCGCTAGCAGTATGGTACAAGTGGTTTCTCAATTGTTAAATGTTGATAATTTGAAGGCTGTGGATATGCCTTTAGATATGCCACCGAAAGAAGCTTTGCGTAAAATCGTTGAAGCAGTTGGTGAAGTGAATGAAGAAAATGGCGTACTATTATTAGTGGACATGGGTTCATTAAGTACGTTTTCAGAAGAAATTGTACGCCAGACAGGCATTGATGTGCGGACAGTAGACATGGTGACCACGCCAATTGTGCTTGAAGCGGCCCGCAAAACCGCATTAATTGATACACAATTGGAAACACTTCACGAGTCTTTAAAAAACTTTCATGGCTATGCCGATATTCGCCAAAGTGAAACGAAACAAATCATTGAAAATTGGAAAACAAGAGCAATTATTGCTATCTGCGCTTCTGGAGAAGGAACTGCGCGCCGAATGAAAGAGCTTATTGAGGAAGCTGTCTTGCCACAAATAGACTGGCATTTAGAAGTGATTCCTTTGTCCATTGTAAATATGAAAGAAGTTTTGCCTAAAATTCAAGAAGACTATGAAATTATTGCGACAACTGGGATTACCAATCCCAAAATTGGAGTTCCTTATATTTCCATGGAAAATTTCTTTTCCGGTGAAGCAGAAAAAATTATTCAGCAATTACTAGCAGAGCGGAAAGAAGAAGTAATGAATAAGCCGTTGGACGAAGCGGCAGCAAAAGAAATTTGTCTAAAATATATGGAGCAAAGTTTCACTTTCATTAATGGAAAAAAAATCATTGATCTGTTGTGGTCATTCGCTAAAAATATCCAAACCCAATTAGCGATGCCAGAAGAGTACACATTTTACATCAATTTGATTATGCACACATCGGGCATGTTGGAGCGTATTTTACGGAATGATACACTGACGGTTTCAGAAAAGGAACTTGGTCGATTGGTTCAAGAACCAATTTATCCAGTGATTGTGGCCTCAATTGAGACTATGGAAGAAGCTCTTAATATGGATGTTCCAGCAGAAGAAGTTTATTTTATCGCACAGTTAGTCAAAAATGCCCAGTGTATCGAAGATAAAATCACCGAAATTGATACACTAGATTAATACAGAAAAATCGATACACTATTTATTAGTGTATCGATTTTTTGATTTTCTTAAAAAAACCTATAATTTTCTAGGTTTCGAACCGATACACTAAAGTTGGCACGAAACTTGCTTATAATAAGGTGTCCCTTTTTACCTAAATTTTTAAGTAAAAAGACAAAGGTCCTAACCTTTAAAAATGAATTTAAAGGAGCATTCCCGATGGTAATGGATATTCGTTTAGCTCGAATTGATGATCGATTAATTCATGGCCAAGTAGCAACTGTTTGGGCAAAATTGACGAACATTAATCGCATTTTAGTGGTTAGTGATTCCGTTGCTCATGACAATTTGAGAAAAGCCTTGTTGGTTCAAGCTGCTCCACCTGGTGTCAAAGTAAATGTCATCACTGTTCAAAAAATGATTGATGTTTACCCTGATCCTCGTTTTGATTCGTTTCGAGCCATGTTGTTATTCACTAATCCTTTGGACGTGAAACGAGTGGTCGAAGGCGGTGTACAACTAACTTCTGTGAATATTGGCGGAATGAGTTTCAGCACAGGAAAGCGAATGATTACGAATGCAGTCGCAGTGGATGCCAACGATTTAAAAGCATTTCTGTTTTTAAATGAACAAGGTATTGAATTGGAAATTCGAAAAGTCGCAGCAGACAGCCAAGTGAATTTGATGGATTTACTGAAAAAAGAGCGTAGCAAAGAAAATAACGCCAGCTGACGTTCATTTTTACAGACGAAAGACATTGAAAGGATGTGGTGGCCTAGGACCAACATCATTGCTTCATGAACTGTATTGATAAAGGCAAGTGCTGATGTTGAAAAAAATCAAGAACTATTGAAATTTTTTCATTTATTTTTGTCAGAATCTGATTTATCTGATTTTTTTCAAAAAGTGAAAGCGTTTAGCAGTACAACCATGAAAAAAAACATCAATTATACAGGAGGTATAAAAATGGTAGGAATTATCCTAGCAAGTCACGGTGAATTTGCTGAAGGGATCTTGCAATCTGGTGCAATGATCTTTGGCGAACAAGAAAATGTAAAAGCAGTTACGTTAATGCCTAGCGAAGGTCCCGATGATGTAAAAGCAAAAATGCAAGAAGCCATTGCATCGTTTGACAATCAAGACGAAGTACTATTTTTAGTTGACCTATGGGGGGGAACACCATTTAACCAAGCGAACTCATTGTTAGAAGATCATAAAGACAAATGGGCAATCGTTGCAGGTATGAACTTACCAATGGTTATTGAAGCATATGCTTCTCGTTTCTCTATGGAATCAGCACAAGAAATTGCGACACACATTCTTGAAACAGCAAAAGATGGTGTCAAAGTTAAACCAGAAGAGTTACAACCAGCAGAAGCACCAAAAGCTGCTGCGACAGAAGATGCACAGCCAAAGGGTTCGTTACCACCAGGTACAGTTGTTGGCGATGGCAAAATTAAATTTGTGCTAGCACGTATTGATTCACGTTTATTACATGGTCAAGTAGCAACAGCTTGGACAAAAGCAACACAACCAAACAGAATTATTGTTGTTTCTGATGCCGTTGCAAAAGATGACTTACGTAAGAAATTAATCGAACAAGCAGCTCCTCCAGGAGTAAAAGCCAATGTTATTCCAATCAGTAAAATGATTGAAGTAGCGAAAGATCCACGTTTTGGCAATACAAAAGCATTATTATTATTTGAAAATCCTGAAGACGTCTTAAAAGTGGTTGAAGGCGGCGTAGAAATCCCAGAAGTAAACGTTGGTTCAATGGCTCACTCTGTTGGAAAAGTCGTTGTAAGCAAAGTATTATCAATGGGTCAAGAAGACGTTGATACGTTTGATGAATTAAAAGCCAAAGGCATCAAATTTGATGTGCGTAAAGTGCCAAATGATTCAAAAGCGAATATGGACGAAATTTTGAAAAAAGCAAAAAATGAGTTAGCAAACGCGTAACTCGCCAAATACAAATCAAAATAGGAGGCTTATCATGTCTGTTATATCAATTATTTTAGTTTTACTCGTTGCCTTTCTAGCTGGTATGGAAGGGATTTTGGATGAGTTCCAATTCCACCAACCGTTAGTAGCATGTACATTAATCGGATTAGTTACTGGTAATTTAGAAGCCGGAATTGTTTTAGGTGGTACTTTACAAATGATCGCGTTAGGTTGGGCGAACATCGGGGCTGCCGTTGCACCGGATGCCGCTTTAGCATCTGTTGCCTCAGCAATTATTTTAGTTTTAGGTGGCCAAGGTGTTAAAGGTGTTCCTTCAGCGATTGCCATCGCAGTTCCTTTAGCGGTTGCAGGTTTGTTCTTAACAATGATCGTTCGGACAGTTGCGGTTCCAATCGTTCACATGATGGATGCGGCTGCTGAAAAAGGCAACATTAAACAAGTTGAAATGTTACACATTTTCGCTGTATGTTTACAAGGTATTCGTATTGCGATTCCAGCAGGTGCGTTACTATTCATTCCTGCTGACACTGTTCGTAATTTCTTAGAATCAATGCCAGCTTGGTTAACTGATGGTATGGCTATCGGTGGTGGTATGGTCGTTGCCGTAGGTTATGCATTAGTAATCAACATGATGGCAACAAAAGAAGTATGGCCATTCTTCATTATCGGTTTCGTAGTCGCAGCGATTTCTCAATTAACATTAATCGCATTAGGTGCTTTAGGTGTCGCTTTAGCTCTTATTTACTTGAACTTATCTAAAATGGGCGGTTCTTCTAACTCAAATGGCGGAGGCAACTCTGGCGACCCATTAGGCGATATTTTAAACGACTACTAATTCTGAAGGAGGAGCAAAGAAAATGGCAGAAAAAATTCAATTAACTAAAAAAGATCGTTTAGCTGTAGCTTGGCGTTCAACATTTATCCAAGGTTCTTGGAACTATGAACGTATGCAAAACGGCGGCTGGGCATTCTCAATGATTCCAGCAATCAAAAAATTATATAAAACGAAAGAAGAACGTTCAGCGGCGTTAAAACGTCACTTAGAGTTCTTTAATACACACCCATACATTGCCTCACCAATCCTTGGTGTAACATTAGCTTTGGAAGAAGAACGTGCCAATGGCGCACCAGTTGATGACGTAGCGATTCAAGGGGTTAAAGTTGGGATGATGGGTCCTTTAGCCGGTGTCGGTGACCCAGTTTTCTGGTTTACTGTTCGTCCAATGTTAGGCGCTTTAGGTGCTTCCTTAGCAATGGGTGGTAACATCTTAGGCCCAATCTTATTCTTCGTTGCTTGGAACTTAATTCGTTGGTCATTCATGTGGTATACACAAGAGTTTGGTTACAAAGCAGGTTCTAAAATTACTGATGACCTTTCAGGTGGTTTACTACAAGATATTACAAAAGGTGCTTCTATTTTAGGGATGTTCGTACTGGCCGCATTAGTTCAACGTTGGGTATCGATTAAGTTCTTACCAATTGTCTCACAAGTTAAGTTAGACAAAGGTGCTTATATCGAGTGGGATAAACTTCCTGCTGGCGGTGAAGGAATGCATAAAGCCTTTGAACAAGTGAACCAAGGCTTGGCGCTTTCACCAACGAAAGTTACTACTTTACAAGATAACTTAGATCAATTGATTCCAGGTCTAGCACCATTACTACTTACATTCTTATGTATGTGGTTATTGAAGAAAAAAGTTAGCCCAATCGTTATCATTCTTGGTTTATTCGTAGTCGGCGTAGTCGGCCACTTAATCGGCTTATTATAAGAATGACGAGGTAAGTTTATTACTTCTAATCAAAAAAAGCGGAAGAGAAGTCGAGAAACTTTTCTTCCGCTTTTTTAAACAAAGATGTAATTTTGTTTGTTTCGATCAGGAAAGAAACGTATAATAAAGAGGAATTAGTCGAATGAAATGGAGCAGATAACATGGTACAATCATTAAACACAAAAGTTGATTTAGTTATAGATGCGACGGCATTTACAGGATTAACAGATTATGGACAAATTATGATAGGTGACCGCGGGTTTGAATTTTACCATGCCAAAGATCCACGTAAGTTTATCCAAATTCCGTGGGAAGAAGTCGATTACGTGTTGGCTTCAGTAATGTTCAAAGGAAAATGGATTCCTCGTTATGCGATTCAAACCAAGAAAAATGGGACGTATACGTTTGCTTCAAAAGAGCCGAAGCGAGTGTTACGAGCTATTCGTGAATATGTTGACCCAGATCATATGGTCCAATCTTTGAGTTTCTTTGATGTCATAAAAAGAGGGATTCTCTCGATTGGGAAAAAGAAAAAATAATTTATAACTGTTACTTTTTTATAAACTAGATGAAAAAGTAGCGGTTTTTTTGTGGGAAAACGAGGGACTTATTTATACAAAAAAGGCACAATTTTGCACCAAAAAAGAGACAATCAAGTGATACGTTGTTTTTAATGGAGTTATCATTGAAATGGTTTTCAGAAAGCACGATGAAAATATTTGACACCTTGTAAAATAGTAGTAACATAATAAGTGTAATAAATTATTTTATAGAGGAGTGAGTGTCATGGAACAACGACAACATCATGGAATGGACTGGGGTTCATTAGTATTAGGAATTCTATTTGTTCTGACTGCATTAATTTCTTTCCAAAATCCTGCCGGTAATTTAATTGCCATTGTGATGGTTTTTGCGATTTTTGCTATTATTAAAGGGATTTTCGAAATTTTTGTACGTAATCGTATGAAAGAATTGCTAGGCTACAAAGCTTATGCACCAATCATCTTAGGGATTATTGATATCCTAATTGGTGTTTACTTATTGTTTAACTTAAATATTGGTGTCGCTGTGTTACCATTTGTTTTTGCAATTTGGTTTTTATTCGACTCAATTTTCGGCTTATTTACTTTAGATTTTGCTAAACGAGTAAGCACAGGTTACTTCTGGTTCACATTAATTGTTGATGTTTTAGGGATTATCTTAGGTGTAATGTTATTATTTAATCCATTGTCTTCAGCATTAACTCTAAGCTTCTTAGTTGGTTTCTACTTTATGATGTTTGGTATTAGCAATATTGTATATGCTTTTAGATAAAAGAAGTAAAAAAACAGGTTTTCCGAAAAGGAAAACCTGTTTTTTTTTAATAACGACGGTGGCAGTTGCCATTATTTCCCGAAATTGTTCGAACAAGCCACACGATAATCGCTACGGGAACTAAAATTTTTACTGCTAGCCACAATAAGCTTCCCACGATACCGACAACGGCACTAAAGAGTGAACCGACAACTAAAAATAAAAGGACCACTAAAAGAATATTTATAAACATTGGTCGTTGATTATTCATACGTACTACCTCCAAATTTTTCCTGTTTTCTATATACAGAGTATAGCAAGAAAGCGCAACAAACACCTCCATCGGAAGGCTGATTTTTTTCTCTGGCGAATGATGGAGCCGCTGTTGGTTATTTTGGACTTTCTTATTGAAATAATCAGAATATTCTGGTGTATAATTATAAAAAAGGATTTAAAGTGAGGGATTGGATGACGACTGAGGGATTAATCGCTTTGTTAGAAAAGAAACGAAATGATTTAAGTAAAATTGAAAATCAAGTACTGGATTATATTTTGACGCATATGACGGAAATTAGTTCACAAACCATTTATGAGGTGGCGCAGGCGTTGTTTGTCTCAACAGCCACTATTTCTCGAACGGCAAAACACTTAGGTTATCGAGGCTTCCAAGAATTAAAATACGCAATCGTCCAATCGGTGCAGAGCGAGAGCACAGAAAGCGATAGTCGTAGTTTTCAAGCTATTACGCAACAGTTGATCGCCAATGTGCAAGACAGTTTTCAACAAATGGATGAAGCCAAAGTCGCGGAAATGCTTAAAATGATTGAGCGTGCGAATACGATTGAAGTGTTCGGTGTTGGTGGCAGTTTTCCTATTTGTACTGATTTTGCACGAAAGCTAACATTTTTAGGAAAAAAAGCCTATGCACGATCTGATTGGGATGAACAAGCGGCAGCAGTTAAGAATCTGGATGGACAGGATTTAGCCATTTTTGTCAGTTATACAGGAGAAACTAAGGGGATTTTAGCGTATGCACGTGTAGCGCAGGAACAGCAAGTGCCGATGATTAGTTTGATTTCGACTAAAGGAAGCACCTTGGAAAAATTGTCGACGACGACGTTATTTGCCAAAGGGACGACACGTTATCATCAGCGCGTGGATTTAAGTTCAAGAATTGCTGTCATTTGTTTGTTCGATACGGTTTTATTAATGTACGCAGAGGCAAAGCAGCCGCGGTAATTTTATGCAACACCATACTAAATGATGTAAGGGGATACAGAAAAAGTGTAGCCTCTTTTTTCTTTGTTTTGGGCTAGTTATAATGAGGGCAATGAATGTAAACGCAATCATTTTTAGTTTTGTAAAGAATGAATGGAGGAGTTAAGAAATGGCAGTAAAGAAAAAGAAAGCGACTTTCTGGGAGTTTTTCCAAGGATTAGGCAAAACGTTTATGTTGCCAGTGGCTTTATTAGCTTTTATGGGGATTTTGTTGGGATTAGGAAGTTCTTTTTCCAGTGAATCTATGATTGAAACAATCCCGTTTTTAGGAAAGCCCGCAGTAAAAATTATTTTCCAATTTATGTCGACAATTGGTGGTTTTGCGTTTGCCTATTTACCTGTCATGTTTGCAATGGCCATTCCGTTGGGGTTAGTTCGGAAAGAAAAAGGAATTGCTGCGTTTTCAGGTTTCGTAGGCTATACGGTGATGAATTTAGCGATTAATTTCTATTTAGTGCAGACGAATCGCCTCGTGGATCCTGAGCAGTTGCGGGAAGCCGGCCAAGGAATGGTTTTTGGGATTCAAACGATTGAAATGGGCGTTCTTGGTGGAATTATCGCTGGGCTTATTGTCTATAAGTTGCATAATCGATTTTATACGGTGCAACTACCAGATAGTTTTGCCTTCTTTTCTGGCGCACGGTTTGTACCAATTATTACTTCATTAGTGATGGCATTCGTGGGCTTAGTAATTCCGTTAGTTTGGCCACTTTTCGCGCTAATGATTATGGCGATTGGCCAACTTATCCAACGTTCTGGTATTTTTGGGCCTTTTCTGTTTGGTTCAGGGGAACGTCTCCTGTTACCGTTTGGGTTGCATCATATTTTGGTTTCCATGATTCGTTTTACTGAAGCAGGGGGTTCAGCGGTGGTGGCTGGCAAAGAAGTGTTTGGCGCGTTAAATATTTTCTATGCAGAATTGCAAAATAATTTACCGATTTCACCAAGCGCAACAGCTTTCTTGTCACAAGGGAAAATGCCGACCTTTATTTTTGGCTTACCAGCGGCGGCGCTTGCGATGTATCATACTGCAGCTCCGACGAATCGACATAAGATTAAAGGCTTACTCCTTTCGGGTGTAATTGCTACGGCTATCACTGGCATTACAGAACCAATTGAATTTTTATTCTTATTTATTAGTCCATTATTATGGCTGTTTCATGTCATTATGACTGGTCTAGGTTTCATGGTAATGGCTTTATTAGGTGTTGTGATTGGGAACACTGATGGCGGGCTACTGGACTTTGTTATTTTTGGCTTGTTACAAGGAACTTATACAAAATGGTGGTGGGTTCTCATTGTCGGCGCTATCTGGTTTGTTGTTTATTATTTCGTCTTTAAAACAGTCATTGTAACCTTTGATTTAAAAACACCTGGACGAGACAAGGTCTTAGATGAGACTGAATATACCGATCAAGAAGTTCAATATAAGAAAACGGGTGGCTATGATGCGCCTGGGATTTTAGCGGCTTTGGGTGGGCAAGAGAATATTCAAGCTATTGATAATTGCATTACGCGTTTACGTTTAGTGTTAGCAGATGCTAATAAAGTAGATGATGACAAATTAAAGCAATTAGGGGCTTTAGGCGTTGTACATTTAGATGCGCAGAATGTACAAGTGATTATCGGAACCAAAGTGACAACGGTCCGTAATCAATTAGAGATGATTTTAGGTTAGAAAAAAGACAGAAGGTGAAGAGTGTGTCGTTTGATAAAGCAATTGATCGACGAGGAACGTATTGTACACAGTGGGATTTTGTAGAAGACCGATTTGGGGAAGCGGACTTGCTTCCCTTCACTATTTCCGATACGGATTTTGCTGTGCCAGAGGCAGTTCTGGCAACATTACAGGAGCGTTTGAACCATCCAGTATTTGGCTATACGAGGTGGAACCATCCGCAATTAAAAGAAGCAATTCAAACGTGGTACCAGACAAGATTCCAGACGAAGATTGAAGAACACTGGATTATGTATACCCCGACCGTTATCTATGGTATTTCTGCTTTGATTCAATTATTGACTAACGAAGGGGAGGGCATTATTTTACAAACACCTGCCTATGATGCATTTTTTAAAGTTATTCAGGAAAATAAGCGGCAAGTAGTGGCGAATGAACTGCTTTATCAAGAGAAGCGCTACAGCATTGATTTTATTGATTTAGAAAAAAAACTAGCGCAACCAGAAAATCGCTGTTTGCTTTTATGTTCCCCGCATAATCCAACAGGACGTGTTTGGGAGCAATGGGAATTAAAGCGAATAGTTTCATTGTGCCAACAGTATGATGTGTTTTTACTTTCTGATGAAATTCATATGGATATCGTTAATAAAGGCCAAGTTCATCGACCAATTACGCAATTTGATTATAAAAAATCTGCCATTATTACCAGTGGCACGAAAACCTTTAATTTTCCAGGGCTGATTTTTGCTTACGCCCTAATTCCAGATAACGAATTGCGTGACGCTTTTCAGCTCAAATTAAAAAACGCCGATGGTCTATCATCAACAAGTATTTTGGGAATGCTAGCAACCATGACGGCCTATCAAAAATGTGGTACTTGGGTTGACGAGTTGAATGATTATTTAGCGGAGAACCAACGTTACGTGAAAGATTTTTTACAGACATATTTGCCAAAAATTAAAGTGACGGAGCTGGAGGCAACTTACTTAATGTGGTTGGATGTATCAGCGGCAGTTCCAGATGTGGCCCGCTTACAAGAGGCTTTAGTTTCTGTGGGGAAAGTCGCTATTATGGACGGCTCGATATATGGTGGTAATGGGCAACGATTCTTACGGTTAAATATTGGCTGTTCGCAAGCAAAACTACACGAAGGACTTGAAAGGATGCGCCAAGGTTTTGAAGCTGTTTTACAAAAGGATGGCACAGCATCAGCGCTTGGGAATAATTGAGAAAAGATAGCATTCCGAAAATGGTTGCAGTACAATGGAAAAATAGAAACAAATAAAATAACAAAAAGTAACAACTTGTCATTTACTGGGGGAAAAGAAATGAAAACAATTAAAACAAAGCAAGCACCACAAGCAATTGGGCCATATTCACAAGCAAAAATTGTGAATGGTTTATTGATTACTTCTGGTCAGATTCCACTGGATCCTGAAACAGGCAAGGTGGTTGGGACAACGATTAAAGAACAAACCAATCAAGTACTGAAAAATATTCAAGGGATTTTAACAGAAGCTGGTAGTGATTTTGCTCATGTAGTCAAAACGACATGCTATTTACAAAATATGGCGGATTTCACGGCATTCAATGAAGTCTATGCTGAGTATTTTAGTGCGGAATATCCTGCACGCACAACGATTGAAATCTCTAAATTACCGATGGATGTGTTGGTGGAGATTGAGATTATCGCAGAAGTAGTGGCGTAAAAAATACAGTTAAAAGAGTGAGAAAAAATCGTCTTAGATTTTTTTCTCACTCTTTTTTTCAATAAAACAATACGATTCAGCCAAAATGTCTAGCCGTGCTGGAAAATTTTCAGCAAATAGGCTACCATGGAAGAAAATCGATAAAACGAAAGTTAAATGAATAGAAAAGAGATATGAAAGAGGCTATAAGATGAAAAAAAATATTAGCCAACTAACGCAGTGGTTGAAAGAACACAGTTTATTATTGAAACTAATTTTTCTTGGTTCTGTATTAGTTTTCGTGGCTAACCAAGTGACACATATCGCTCAAGGCATGACCTGGGCGGATATTTTTTCCACGATGGAACAACAAAGTACGGGGCGTTTAATTGGTATGGTCTTGGCAGGACTATTAGGGGTTATTCCGATGCTCCTTTATGACTATGTAGTCGTTAAATTATTGGAAAAAGAAGGTAAGCCACCAATGAAACGAATGGATTGGTTAACTTCGGCTTGGGTCACCAATACCATTAATAACTTAGCGGGTTTTGGCGGCGTGGTTGGGGCAACGCTACGGATTAATTTTTACGGAAAAGATGTACCGCGGGGCAAGGTTGTAGCAACGGTCTCAAAAGTTGCTCTGTTCTTGATTTCAGGGTTATCTATTTTATCTTTTGTGGCGTTTGTTGATTTATTTTTTATTCGAACCCAAAATGTTTTTCGTGAATATTGGGTTTGGTTATTATTGGGCAGCCTGATTGCGCCAGCGCTCTGGTTTTTCACGTATTTAAAACGGCGAACATTGTTTAAAACATTTTTTCCAAAAGCAGTGCTCCTATTATTCGGCGCTTCATTAGGTCAATGGCTAGGTGGGATGTTTGCTTTCTTGATGATAGGTCGCTTGATGCAGGTGCCAGTTTCGATGGTTTCTGTTTACCCAATGTTTGTTATCGCTACGTTGATTGGGATGTTAACTATGGTTCCTGGTGGTATGGGAACGTTTGATGTCTTAATGATTTTGGGCTTATCACAATTAGGGATTGATCGATCACAAGCGGTCGTCTGGTTGTTGTATTATCGTTTGTTTTATTATGTGACGCCTTTTATGACAGGAGTTATTTTGTTCTTGCAACAAGCAGGCATGAAAGTCAATCAATTTTTTGATAATTTACCTCGGTTATTTTCACAAAAAGTGGCGCATTTTATTTTGGTGGCGGCGTTATATTTTGCAGGGATTATGATGGTTCTATTGTCGACTGTGACGAATTTGTCGAATGTCAGTCGTTTATTCCAAGTGTTACTTCCCTTTTCTTTTAATTTTTTAGATCAAACATTGAATTTATTTGTAGGATTCTTGTTATTAGGTTTAGCTCGAGGCATTTCTATGAAAGTGAAAAAAGCTTATTGGCCTACAATTATTTTACTAGGATTTTGTATTGTAAATACGGTGGCACGAACGACTTCGTGGCAGTTAATTGCTGTTTATGCTGTTATTTTATTGGCGGTTATTTTGGCTCGTAAAGAATTTTATCGTGAAAAGTTTGTTTATTCATGGGGCGCTTTAACGGTAGATAGTATTTTGTTTGGCTGCTTGTTTATCGGTTATGCGGTTGCTGGCTATTACGCCGCACGACCAGCTGGTGGCAATCAAGTTATCAATCACTTTTTGTTGTTTCCGTCAGATGATGTTTGGTTTAACGGATTGATTGGATTAAGTATTTCCTTGATTGGTTTATTCTTTTTGTATCAATATTTAGCCGAAACAACTGTTACTTTAGGTGAGGGATTTGAGGAAGCGCGGTTGACACGCTTTTTGGAAAAATTTGGTGGCAACGAAGGCAGTCAATTTTTATATTTAAAGGATTATGGTCATTTTTATTACCAAGAAGAAGGCGAAGATCAAGTACTTTTTGGGTTTCAAATGAAGTTTAATAAATGCTTTGTCTTGGCGGATCCAATTGGGCAACGAGAGAAATGGACAGCGGCGACACTGGCGTTTATGGATCAAGCTGATTTGTTAGGCTATCAATTAGTTTTTTATCGTATCTCGGAAGAATATGTTATGAATCTTCACGATTGCGGCTTTGAATTTATGAAAGTTGGGGAAGAAGGCTTGATTCAATTTGATGAGCCGTCAACAGTGAATCAAATAGCCTGGACGGAAACAGTGACTGAAAAAATAGCAGCGGAAGCAGCGGATTTTCAGTTTGAATTTTATCCCGAAACGATTAGTGATGCCTTATATCAAGAGTTAGAACGAGTTTCTGCGGACTGGTCACGGAATCAAAAAGAGCGCTACTTTATTGGTGGACGGTTGGATCCCAAGTACTTGAAATGCAGTAGTGTGGGCTTGGTGAGACAGAAACAAACGGTCATCGGTTTCATTACGGGAAAAGAAATGGAAAAAGGCAAAAGTATTTCGTATGATTTGTTACGTATTCGTTCAGAAGCACCTGCTTTTACTAGAGAATATTTGTTCACTCATTTTATTGAAACCTATCAACAGCAGGGCTATCAATTAATTGATATTGGGATGGCGCCGTTGGCTAACGTAGGGGAGAGCAAGTACTCTTTCTTAAAAGAACGCTTTGTTAATATTTTTTACAAGTATAGTTATCAAATTTATGCGTTTCAAGATACACGCAAGCGCAAAGAACAATATGTCACTAGTTGGCAACCACGTTATTTTGCTTATCCTAAGCGGACCAGTGTACTCTTTGCTTTTGTGCAACTTTCCTTGTTGATTACGAAAGGAAGACATCAAAGTGTTTCGCTTGTGGAAGAAGCAATGACTGAAATTTAACTCTAATATAAATAAAAAAGTTAGACTTTGGTCTAACTTTTTTATTTATCACAAATTATTAATAAAAGAATATAACTTACATTTCAAAATTATAAAAACATTATGGTTATAAAAAAAATATAACTCTTTGTTAAAAAAAGGTTGACATTTGATTTGCTTTTGATTAGAATTTAATTAAAGTTATGATTGAAATATATTTACCATAAAATTTTGTAGATTAGTAATGTTAATAAACAGAAAGAACATGATTTTATAAGACTGGAAGCTAAGTATTCACGGGAATACTTTGGCTAAGTACATAATTAAAGGTTGTTTATAAAACAATAAGAATAGATAGTATATAATATAAAAATATTACCCGTATGTAGTAATAAATTTTTAAGAAACACCAATTGTAAAAAATGAGTAATAAGTCATGAAGTAAAAATAGTTGTATTTTCAAAAATTTATCAACGGTAGTTACGAATTAGTTCCTTATAATTTTATCATTTTGGAATAGATCGTTTCTATAAATTGGAGTAACAAAGGATTTATCCAAAGTCCTAAAATGCGTATGGTAATTGGATATTAAATGTATTGTACAGGACTATTAATAAAAGGTGGAGGTGATTATATATGTTTTCTACTGTTCATGAATATTTAGGTAGTATTTTTGGTGGAGGTGGTAGAAGCTTCTAATTTCATAAACACAGCATGAAAGAAAGGGGGTGAAAAAATGAAATTGGATAGTTCGTTATTTAGTAAAAAAATGTACATGGGTGTAGTTTTTGTAATGGTAGTTTGTGTAATCAATTTGACGCAACCACACTTAACCTCAACATTAGGTATTTCGACCTATGCAGCTAAAAAAGTAATTGATATTATTTCAGCCGCTGGTTCTGTTTGGTCTGTAGTAGGGATAGTTGCAGCTGTTGTTGGCGGTGGAGGTATTGGCGCAGCAATTTTAGTTACAGCAAAATCTTTTGTGAAAAGATATGGAAAAGCATTCGCTACTGCATGGTAAAAATTATATTATTAACGGACAGCTTTAAAGCTGTCCGTTAATAATATAGGAGGGGTAATTAATGGGAAATATTTATTTAAAAATTTTTAAAAGAAAAGTACAAATTGTTGAAAATTTCTATATTTTTAAAATAATCTTTCTAACGATATATATATGTATAAGTGTATTACTGCTCTTTATAATCAATCTTACTAATTCGTTACTTCCTATTATCTTAATAAATTTTTTGCTATTAAATTATAATTTGCCAAAAACGGAGTTAGATTTAAATCAAATGACAAGTTATAACTATTTTTACTCAAATAAGGTATTTATGACATACATACTTTTTTTGAGTAAGAAAAATAATCCCTTATTTTCGATGTTTTTCTTAATAAATTTTTTTAATATAATATTGAATATAAAGAACGGATTTTTTATGATTAACATATTGTCAGCATTCTGTATACAATTGATATATTTTTTTATGCAATTATTAGTGCAACGTACGTATAAGATTTTAATCTCCATTTGTCTTATTATTATGTTGCTGGGTTTACTCTTTGGCAAAACTCTTTCAATTTCAGTTCTTTTACTCTTATTAGTACTTTTACTGTTAGTATCTATGTATTTTAATATTTTTACTAGGAAAAAATTCAAAAGTTTTAATCTTAAATACGTTCGGAATACTGCGGAAATCAAGATGAAAAAAATATTTACTCATAGAAATATGTATAAACAGTTATTTATAACTTATTTAAATAGAGTTTCTATTAAAGAATACTTTGAATACTTATTTATTTGTTATTCATTGATTGTATATTCGTATTTTGAGTCAAGTCCAGACTCCTGTGTAAAATGCTATACAATGTTTTTACCATTTCTACTTATCAAAATTGATGTATTTTCT
>NZ_JAHLRI010000024.1:0-41469 GCF_018919685.1 Enterococcus sp. S183_ASV_20 | reverse complement strand
GGAAGGTATTTTTGGCCCGTTAGATCAAATTGAAGGTTCCATTCACGATCCGCTGTATTTATTACAACAATTAGTAGAAAGCCAAACAGAAATGCCCCAATTTTACCTTTGTTGTGGGGAGCAAGATATGTTACTTTCTGCTAATCAACAGATGGCTCAAGCGTTGGAACAGGCACAGGCAAGTTACACTTTTGAAACTGGACCAGGAGAACATGACTGGGTGTTCTGGGATGAATGGATTCAAAAAGCCTTGGCTTGGCTACCAATACCAAAATAGAGAAAGTAGTTTTCAATATTTATTTTAAAAGTTAACCCTTGGTCCGTCAGTCGAAATGACTGACGGACCAAGGGCTTTTTTTATTTAGATGAAGATGTGTTGTCTGCTTGCAATCCATCTAAGTAGGTTTTAACGGCTTGAATAAAGGCGGATTTTTGGTGGATGGAGCGCCGAAATTGAATGCTTTCTTCCATGTATGTTAACTCATTGTCAGAGACATATTGTTTCATGTGCAGCACTTGTTCTTTTAGATAGTCATCTCCGTTCAACACTTGCGAAACGAGCTGTTTTTCCTCCGTTGCGTCCATAATCATCCCAAATAAAAGATGTTGTAAAGACGTTACTGCTAAATGAGTCATTTCTGGTGAAAAACCTGCCTCTCTTAAAATGCCCATCATTTGATTTAAATGGCGTAATCGTTGGGGATAGGCAGGGACGGTTTGGATTTCGATAGCTACGGCACAGGGGAATTGTTGATAGAGATCATAATAGTTTTCCATGAAGGCCAGTAAGTCAGAATACCATTCACCACATAATGCAGGTTCTTGAAAGTGCTCTTCAATCGCTTCAGCCATACTTTGAAGTAAGGCTTGCTTATTTTTAAAATACCAATAAATTGCGGGCGCCTGTACACCAAGCTGTTTGGCGACTTTACGCATAGAAAGTTGTTCTAAAGTGGGACTTTTTTCTAACAAAGAAAATGCGGCTGCAATAATCGTGTCTTTTGATAATTTTGGTTCCATGATTTTAGCTCCTATTAAACGTTATCTTCGTAAGTTTATCAAAAAGAAGGTACACTTTATGATAGGAAAAACTTGTGAAAAATTAACTTGTTCGCTTGTATTTTACCACTAAAAATGGTAAATTATGAATCGGCCTTATTTTACAGTGTTAAATTGGTGAAGTCAATGAGCAAATTGATTTTTTTGTAATGGGGAAGAATTCGCAGACCAACACTGAAGAAGCAGGGAACTATTTTAAGAAAGTAGGGATAAGATGGACCTTATTATTCAACACGCCAAAAAATACAAAGGCTCGGTAGTTATTGCCTTGTTGGCGGTGATCGTAATGGTTGTCTCAGCACTTTGGCAACCAAAATTGTTACAACAAGTGTTGGAAGCAATTATGAATGACGATAGCGACAAAATGAAAAACTTAGGGATTCAATTAATTGCCATTGCAGGATTAGGACTCGTTGCAGGGGTTATTAATACAATTTTTTCTGCCAAAGTTGCCCAAGGTGTCAGTGCTGACATTCGTGAAGCAACTTTCCGCAAAATCCAAACTTTTTCATTTGGCAATATCGAAAAATTTTCAGCAGGTAACTTAGTTGTTCGTTTAACAAATGACGTTACTCAAATTCAAAATGTCATTATGATTGCGTTGCAGACACTTTTTAGAATTCCTTTTTTATTTATCGGGAGTTTTATTTTAGCGATGCTAACCTTGCCACAACTATGGTGGGTGATTGTTGCACTTGTCATCGCAGTTATTTTGATTTCTATGCTGTCCTTTTCGCAAATGGGCAAGCATTTCATGATTATTCAAAACTTGATTGATAAGATTAATGGTATCGCAAAAGAAAATTTGTTAGGCATTCGTGTCGTCAAATCATTTGTTCAAGAAAAAAATCAATTGTCACGTTTTACAAAAGTGAGTGAAGAATTAACCACCTATAACTTAATCGTAGGTAGCTTATTTGCTGTGATGATTCCAGCGTTTATGTTGGTGGCGAACTTAGCCGTTGTAGGCTCGATTTTCTTTGTGAGTAACTTAGTCAAGGATGATCCAACTTTAATTGGTGGTGTCGCTTCCTTTATGAACTATTTAATGCAAATCATGATGGCGATTATTATCGGCGGAATGATGATGATGATGACTTCTCGTGCCGCTGTTTCCATTAAGCGGATTAAAGAAGTGATGGAAACAGAACCAGATGTTACCTACAAAAAAGTCCCAGAACAAGAGTTAATTGGTAGTGTTGAGTTTGACCACGTATCTTTCCGTTATCCTGGGGATGAAGAAGATACCTTGAAAGACATCTCTTTCTCTATTCAGCCAGGTGAAATGATTGGGATTGTGGGCGCAACTGGTGCTGGTAAATCTACGTTGGCACAATTAATTCCACGTTTGTTTGATCCGACAGAAGGAAAGATTGAAGTTGGTGGTGTCGATTTACGAGAAGTGAACGAACACAGTTTACGAAAAACAGTTTCCTTTGTGTTGCAAAAAGCAATCCTGTTCTCTGGAACGATTGCGCAAAATCTACGCCATGGTAAACGTGACGCTTCTGAAGCGGACATGGAACGGGCTTCAGGCATCGCCCAAGCCAAGGAATTTATTGAAAAATTAGCAGAAGGTTATGATGCACCCGTCGAAGAACGGAGTAATAACTTTTCTGGTGGACAAAAACAACGGTTATCAATTACAAGAGGTGTGATTGGTGAGCCTAAAATTTTGATTTTAGATGATAGCACCAGCGCGTTGGATGCTCGTTCGGAGCGGTTAGTCCGAGAAGCGTTGGATAAAGAGTTAAAAGAGACTACCACGATCGTTATTGCCCAAAAAATTTCTTCTGTTGTCCATGCAGATCGTATTTTAGTATTGGATAATGGACGTTTAGTCGGGGAAGGCACGCATGAAGAATTAGCAGCTACGAACCCCGTGTATCAAGAAATTTACGAAACTCAAAAAGGAAAGGAGGAAGCTTAATGACTGATTTAATAAAAGCTAGTAAATTTTTCTATCATTATTTAAAACGTTACAAAGTTTCTTTCCTCTTTATTTTCTTAGCAATTTTCACAGCGACTTATTTACAAGTCAAAGCGCCGCAATTCGTTGGGGAAGCTATTCAGGAATTAGCGAAATATGCGGTTAATGTGATGCAAGGAAAAGACGATAAAAGTGCGTTCGTTTCTGTCATTTGGAAACTACTCATTTTTTATGTCTTAACTAGTGCCGCTAGTTTCATTTATAGTATTCTCTTTACACAAGTCGTGGGGAAATCGACAAACCGCATGCGGATTGGTTTGTTTAACAAACTAGAAAAATTGACGATTCGTTTCTTTGATTCTCATCAAGATGGTGAAATTTTAAGTCGTTTTACTAGTGACTTAGACAACATCCAAAACAGTTTAAACCAAGCGTTGCTACAAGTATTAACCAATATTGCCTTATTGGTTGGTGTCTTAATCATGATGTTCCGTCAAAATGTGGAACTGGCATGGGCCACAATTGCTTCTACGCCGATTGCGATTTTAATTGCGGTCTTTGTGATTAGCAAGGCGCGCAAATATGTCGATTTACAGCAAGATGAAGTGGGTAAATTAAATGGCTATATGGATGAAAAAATTAGTGGGCAACGTGTGATTATCACTAATGGCTTACAAGAAGAAACCATTGACGGCTTTTTAGAGCAAAATGAAAAAGTTCGTGCCTCTACGTATAAAGGTTAAGTGTATTCAGGATTACTTTTCCCAATGATGCAAGGAATGTCATTAGTCAATACGGCAATTGTTATTTTCTTTGGTGGTTGGTTAGCAATCAATGGTTCTGTTGATCGTGCCGCTGCGCTAGGTTTAGTCGTTATGTTTGTCCAATATTCCCAACAATATTATCAACCATTGATGCAAATTTCTTCAGGTTATAGCATGATTCAATTAGCTGTTACAGGCGCTCGTCGTTTAAATGAGATGTTTGATGAACCAGATGAAATTCGTCCCGAAAATGGCGAAAAATTAGAAGAGATTAACAAAGCTGTGGCTTTAAATCATGTTGTTTTTGGCTATAATCCAGAAACGCCTGTGTTGAAAGATGTTTCTATTCATGTGGATAAAGGTGAAATGGTCGCTTTAGTCGGACCGACAGGCTCAGGAAAAACAACGATTATGAATTTAATGAATCGCTTTTATGATGTGAATGAAGGCGCCGTGACGTTTGATGGTGTGGACATTCGTGAAATGGATTTAGATAGCTTGCGTTCACATGTAGGTATTGTTTTGCAAGAGTCCGTTCTATTTTCAGGAACAATTCGTGAGAATATTGCTTTTGGTAAGCCAGAGGCCACGGATGAAGAAATTGTTCAAGCAGCGAAACAAGCGAATATCCATGAATTTATTGTAAATCTTGAGCAAGGCTACGATACTGAGATTACGGAAGAGAATAACCTTTTCAGTACGGGGCAAAAGCAATTAGTAAGTATTGCACGAACGATTATTACCAATCCAGAATTATTAATTTTGGATGAAGCAACAAGTAATGTTGATACAGTAACAGAAGCTAAAATCCAAAAAGCGATGGACGAAGCAATTAAAGGGCGCACCAGTTTTGTGATTGCCCATCGTTTGAAAACGATTCTAAATGCGGATCGGATTATTGTTTTACGAGACGGTGAAGTCATTGAAGAAGGCAACCACCATGAACTAGTTGAACAATATGGATTCTATGCGGAACTTTATAAAAATCAATTTGTTTTTGAATAAGTTGAAAAAGAAGCAAAATGAGTCATTCTCATTTGCTTCTTTTTTTGCTATGCTAAATAGAAAAAGGAGAAATGTCAATGGAAAAAATGAGGAATGTACGGCAATTACGGCGCACGTTTTTGGTGCTAAATACTTTATTTGTACTGAGTGTATTCAGAGAGAATCGATGGACAAAATCGGCGCTGCTTTTTTGGCTGTTGGCTAATAGTTTTTTATATGGACTGCAGTGGTTGATTTATTTTGGGGGCGAAAAAGGCTGGCTGATACATCTGCAGCGGTGGTATTATTGCGCGATTCTTCTCCAAATAGCAGGCACATTGATTGTATATTTTTCGTTTTTTGTATAAAGGTCTCTCGTTTCTTGCCGGAGAATATGCTAAAATAAAAAGCAGCAGGGGGCGAGAAAACCATGGAAAAGCCAAATAAACGCAAAGCTGATTTAGAACGTACACGGCAAATTATTTTGTCTGTCGCTTCTGAATTATTCATGACAAAGGGGTTCAAAAATACCTCCACTCGTGAAATTGCTTTAAAAGCGAACATTACCCAACCGAATCTCTATCACCATTTTAAAAATAAAAAAGAACTGTATTTAGCTGTGATTGAAGAATTAACGTCCCGTGTTCAGGAAGAATTAGTCCCAATTATTTCTGGAAATGCATCAGTAGAAGAAAAACTTTATCAATTAATCAAAGTTTTGTTAGATGAACATCCGACCAATCTTTTCTTAATGTTGAACGACATGTTTCAAGAAATGGGCCCTGATTACAATCGTACGCTGTATCAAATTTTCAAAAAAACCTATATCAATAATATTGCGGCTATTTTTGAAAGTGAACCTGAAACCAATTGCTTACAAGAGGGCATCAGTGTAGATGATGCAACTCGGTTTATTTTATATAACGTTAGTGCATTATTAAGTATTGAAAAAACGTACCAGCGAAAAACAGTGGATGACGATGTCAAAAAATTCATTCAATTTATGCTACATGGCGTTCTGAAAAGTCACAAATAAAAAATAGAGAAGCCCTGTTGAAAAACAGACTTCTCTATTTTTTGTAAAATTCACTTATCGGTTGATAAATAATTATTGATTTATCGATTGATAAGTGATATAGTTTATTTCGAAAAGAAGAAAGAGGTGAACCATTCATGTTTTTAGGATTTAATGAAATGAAGTATTCAAAAGGACGGTACGTCCTTGTAGTCTTAGTAATGGTCTTGATTGCTTGGTTAATTTTTATTTTGTCAGGTTTAGCGAACGGTTTAGCTCAAGGAAATCGTTTAGCCGTAGATCAATGGCAAGCGAATCAAGTGGTTTTATCAAAAGAGGCCAATAGTAATTTAAATGTATCAGTGTTAGATGAAAACGTGAAAGAGACGATTTCAGGAGGCAAAATTGCACCGATTGGTCAACAGTCGTTAGCCATCCGCCCAGCAGATGATAAAAAGGCTGAATTAACGAATGTTAGCTTATTTGGGATTGAAAAAGAAAGTTTTTTAATGCCAAAAGTGATCGAAGGAAACGCATTTACTGATAAAAATCAAGTGATTGCTTCAGAAACATTGAAAAATCAAGGATTTAAAATTGGCGACAAATTAACTGCAGGGAAATATGATGAGCAATTAGAAATTGTCGGCTTTATTTCTAAAAGTAGCTATAACATTGTGCCAGTTATTTACACTTCTCTGGATACTTGGCGGTCAATTAAATATGGTGACAATCCAGCAATGGCCAAAATGGTTAATGGTTTTATTGTTCGCAGCAAGGATAACGCGGAAGTTAAAACGACTAATAAAGACAGCCAAGTTCTTTCAATTTCAGATTTTATTGAAAAACTGCCAGGATACAGCGCTCAAAACTTGACCTTGGATGGCATGATTTATTTCTTGATTGTGATTGCAGCGTTCATTATCGGTATTTTTATCTTTGTGATGACTTTACAGAAAACAGCAATGTTCGGTGTCTTAAAAGTTCAAGGGGTGCCGACTAGTTTCTTAGCAAAGGCAGTCATGCTACAAACCGCTTTATTGGCTGTTCTAGGAGTGGCGATTGGTCTTGCTTTAACGGGAATTACCGTGCTCTTTTTACCAGAAGCGATGCCTTATGCAACTAATGGACCACGCATGATTTTGTTTAGTGTACTATTGATTTTATCTGCATTAATTGGCGGGGCATTTTCAATTCGAACGATTGCTAAAATTGATCCGTTAATCGCGATTGGAGGTTAGAGACATGGCAAATGTTTTAGAAATGAAAAATATTTATAAAAAATATGGTGAAAAACATACAGAAGTGATCGCGTTAAAAGAATTATCTTTTGCGGTTCAGCCAGGTGAATTTGTCGCAGTAATTGGTCCTTCTGGTTCTGGTAAAAGTACCTTTTTAACGATTGCAGCTGGTTTACAGGCACCGACAAGTGGCGAAGTCATTGTTGGCGGGCAATCACTAAATAAGTTAACGAAGAAGCAACGTTTGGCGCAACGTTTTCAAAAAATCGGCTTTATTTTACAAAGCTCTAATTTGGTGCCATTTTTAACAGTGGAAGATCAATTTCACTTAATTGAAAAAGTTGATAAATCACGTAAAAATAGTGAATTAAAAGAGCAATTGTTAGAGACGTTGGGTTTAAAAGAATTACGAAATAGTTATCCTCGTGATCTCTCTGGTGGGGAAAGACAACGGGTAGCCATTGCGTGTGCATTATATCATGAGCCAGACGTAATTTTGGCAGATGAACCAACGGCTAGTTTAGATACAGAAAAGGCATTTGATGTTGTCCAATTACTAGCGAAAGAGGCCAAAGAGAAAGATAAAGGGATTATCATGGTGACACATGATGAGCGTTTGTTGAAATACTGTGATCGAGTGGTTCGTATTCGTGATGGTGAATTGACGGAGTAACAAAACAAATAAAAGAGAACATGATAGGATTGCTGGAGACAATCCGACCATGTTCTCTTATTTCTTTTCAATACAGAAAAGAACAGGTGGCTGATTTTTTTGATTGATAAACTCATAACGTAAGACACTGTAAACATCTTGTGGTAAGGATTGCGTGTAATTCGTGACCAAATCAAGTTCCTCTGAACCACCTTCGTGGCCATAATAAACGACTAAAATAATGCGACTTCCTTTTACCAAATGAGGTAGTAACCCATCTAACGCCTGTTTAGTCGTAGCGGGTTTTGTAATAATTTCCTTATTACTTTTAGGTAAATAGCCTAAGTTAAAAATAGCGGCAGTGATTTCTGTTTCTTCATCTAGGACAGCATGAAGATGTTCATGTCCTAATGGAAATAACGTAGTTTGTGGGAGTAAATTAAGTTCTGTTAACTTTTGTTCTGTATTGATCAACGCTTCTTTTTGGATATCAAAGGCGAAAACTTCACCAGAAGGGCCAACCAGCTCTGCTAAGAATGCTGTATCATGACCATTTCCCATTGTTGCATCAATGACGAAGTCGCCAGGTTCCACCACTTCTTTTAAAAGTTGGTGACTAAAATGTAGGGCTGTTTGTAGCATTAATTGAAAACTTCCTTTCCTGAAATGACAGTATATTTTCCTTGATAACTGTTGCGGCGTTTCATTTCCGCATCAATCGCATTGAGAACTTCCCATTTTTTCAAGCTCCACATCGGTCCGATAATTGTTTCAAAGGGAGCATCGCCTGTCAAGCGATGAATAACAATTTCGGGTGGAATCATTTCTAACTGATCACAAATCACTGAAACATAGGTTTCTTTGCTCATCAATTGTAAGCGTCCTTCATTATAATCCCGCATCATTTTGGTATTTGTCATTAAATGAAGTAAGTGCAGTTTAATCCCTTGGATATCTGAATCCTGAATAGTTCGCCGCACATTTTCGCGCATCATGGCAGGTGTTTCCCCAGGCAGCCCGTTAATTAAATGTGTACAGACCCGAATCCCGTGTTTCCGTAATTTAGCCACACCATCTAGATATGTTTGATAATCATGAGCGCGATTAATGGCAGCACTAGTTTCCTCAAACGTGGTTTGCAAACCCAACTCTACCCATAAATAAAAGCGTTCGTTTAATTCAGCTAAATAGTTCACCACCTCATCAGGCAAACAATCAGGACGGGTACCAATGGATAAACCAACGACACCTTTTTCATTGACTACTTGTTCAAACCGATGACGAATAACGTCAACGGGCGCATGTGTATTGGTGAAATTTTGGAAGTAAACAATGTATTGATCGACAGTTGGCCATTTTTGATGCATCAATTGGATTTCTTTTTGAAATTGAAGCGGCAGGGGATCGCTAGGTGCAACAATCATGTCGCCTGAGCCAGAAACACTACAGAACGTACAACCACCTTTGGCAACCGTCCCATCACGATTGGGGCAATCAAAGCCACCATCAATTGGCACTTTAAAAATCTTTTCACCAAACTGTTGACGAAGTGCATAGTTCCAAGTGTGATAGCGTTTATTTGGATCATCTGAATAAGGAAAAATTTGCATAATCAAGACTTCTTTCTAGCGTTGTTTGCTTTGAAATCGCCAAACAAAGCGTTTTTCTAAATAAATAGGGTAACTTAATAACAACCAAGCTAAACCAAGACAAAAACCACCTAAGATATCGCTAGGGAAATGGACACCTAAATAGATTCGACTAACTCCAATCATGAAAATCCCAATACCTAGTAAAATTTGCACACAAAGGCGGACCGTTTTATTTTTAATGAAAATTGGCAGAATCAATAAAATAGTGCCGTAGAACAAGGTACTTCCTACAGCATGTCCGCTAGGAAAACTATACGTATGTTCAGTTACTAAATGCTCCAAAGTAGGACGTTGGCGCATAAAGAATAATTTTAATAAAGAATTACCTACGCCAGCAATTAAGGCAGTATTAATAAAGAGCCATAATGCTTCAGCATAATATTTCCAAACAATAAACAGAGCAATGACAACGATTGCTAAGATGATAATCGTCAATGAATTGGCAAATTTGGTGTACCAAATAAAAAAGTTATTTAGCTGTGGAAAAGGACGACGAACAAAAGAAGTAATCGTTTGATCAAAGCCTTTGAGCCAGGTTGGATAAAAACGAACAACGTAGCCTAAAAACATAAATACTAAAAGAAAACAACTACCTGCAAATTGATAATAAAGTTTGTTTTTCATAAAAAATCCTTTCAAAATTTAATCGCAACAATCCGTATTATACCATCAAAAGGGTAAAAAATTAAAAGATAATTTCATTGCCTGATTAGAGGGGATACAGATATTAAAAAAGTTCTGGCAGCACAATCTCTCATTGTGGTGCTAGAACTTTTTTAAATGGCGCATGTTTATTGATTATCATCATCAGGAGTATCAACGGTAATATCGCCGAATTCGCTAGAAAGGTTAAACTCTGTATCCGCACGACCATTCTTATAAGATGTTCGCTCTTTGTTTAAAAGTTGAACATCGCCTAATTTTGATTCCCCTTTGATTGAAATGTTACGCAAAATTTCTCCAGAATTTACATAAATATCTCCATGGACAAGAGCAACAGTTAATTTTTTAGGCACAGCAGGCATGTCTAAAGAAAAATCACCATTTTCACTTGAAAAGTTAGCTTCTCCTTTGAAATCATAGACGCTAATATCGCCATCTGTCGTTGTTGCTTGGATGTTTCCGCGAGCATTTTGCACTCGAATATCACCAGAAATAGTCGTATTTTTGATTTCATCGAAATAGGCTGAATCCAACGTTATATCGCCGTCAGTGGTTTCAACTGTTGCTTTTTTAGCGGAAGTATCCGCTGAAAGGTAGATACCATCTGAAGAGTTAAGCGTCATTTTTTTGGCTTTAACACCCGATAGACTAACATAAGAATTTGGTAGATTAGTTGTTAATTCGTCTACGTTAAAAGCATTCAATGAAACTTGTGAATGGGTTGAGCCATCAATTACTAACTTTTTCACATTATTAGGAATCTGGACACTCACGTTCGGTGTGAAGTCACTAAAAATACCAATATTAAAGAATGACAATTCGGGTTGGTTTTGTGTGCGAGTGGTATTGATGGTTGCTGTTATTTTATTTTTTTCTTCTTTGACATTTAAGGTGCCTTCAGCTTTTGAATAAAAGGCATTATTCGGTGATCGTAATCCCATTTTGTTACTATCAGTTTTATAAATGGTATAAGGGCCTTTGCCTTTTAAGGATAAGTGAAGTTCTTCGCCTGCTTGTTTATTTTTTAGTGTATAACTTTCTTTTAGCGGTGTGACTGATTTTTCCGCTTGCTTGTAATAATAGACGGCGCCAGATCCACCAATTAGCATCGCTAAGACAGCAATGGATAAGAGAATCCCTGTTGTTTTTTTCATTAGATATCACCTCGTAAAACAGCAATGTTCCATTGGAAATAACGCTTAAAGACATGTGCTGAAAATTTTAAAATTGGTAGAAACAGTAACCAACCAATGATTGATGCACCAAATAAAAAGAGACTCATAGATAATTGGAAAAAGGAAGCGGCATTTGCTTGGGTAATAACACTATAAATACCATAAATTGGTGAAAATAAAGTTGCAGCTCCGGCAATGCCACAACCGACGTACATTAAGGCAATCCCTAAAATAACCCAAAACATGAAGAAAAAATTTAAACAGAAAATACCAAGCACTTGGAAAAATCGGGTTAGTGGCCGATGCTGTGGTCGTTGATAGTATGGAGAATCATTATCATAGTAAAATTCAGATTCTTCTTCATAGGGATGATCATAAGCAGGTGTAGCCGCTGGAATTTCTTGCCAGCCATTATTTTCAATTTTTCGTTCCGTCAATTCAATGCCTTGTTCTTTCAAAATTTCTTCTGCGATAACCCGTGGTTTCCCCAATGATTTTGCCACTTGTTCTTCTGTTTCGCCTTCCGCAACACGAGCATCAAATAACGCCTTGTATTTCGCAAGAATAATAGCTTGATCTTTTGGATTTAATGCTTTTAAATAAATTTTCAGCTCAATAATAAAATGTTCTTTATTCATTCCGCTCCCTCTTTCTACACGATTCATTTCTCATCTTAAACTATAATTTCTTTTTGGGCGAATAACAAGAGGAATTAAAAAAATCAGACTAAGGTAAAGAAGCATCTACAACTAAAGTCGCAGTTTTTTTTCCGAGTAGTAACAAGAGAGTATATCCGTGTTAAAAAACATTACTTCTTTACAATCTAGTTACAGTAATATGAAATTTTGTTGAAGTGTTTTTAATTCGCCAGAAAAAAAGGTATACTTGTTATAATAACAAAACTAAAAAATTACATTTACATATAAGTTAAAAAAGGAAAGTTGGGGACGTATCAATGAAGAAAGAATCAATGTCACGTATCGAAAGAAGGAAAGCACAACAAAGAAAGAAAACGCCAGTACAATGGAAGAAGAGCACTACTTTATTCAGCTCGGCGTTAATTGTTTCATCTGTAGGAACGCCCGTTGCGTTACTACCAGTGACTGCTGAGGCAACAGAAGAGCAGCCAACAAATGCGGAAGTTGCCCAAGCACCTACTACGGAAACTGGCTTAGTAGAGACACCAACAACAGAAACTACGCCAGGAACTACGGAACAACCGACAACGGATTCGTCAACAACGACTGAATCGACAACTGAATCATCAAAAGAAACACCAACAACACCAAGTACCGAGCAACCAACAGTTGATTCAACTACACCTGTGGAATCAGGAACGACTGATTCTTCAGTAGCAGAAATCGCGCCAGTAGCTCCTTCAACAACCGAGTCCGAAGCAGCGCCTGCGGTTACACCAGATGATGAAGTAAAAGTACCTGAAGCTAGAGTAGCTTCTGCGCAAACTTTTTCAGCGTTATCACCGACGCAAAGTCCTTCAGAATTTATTGCCGAGTTAGCTCGTTGTGCACAACCTATTGCGCAAGCCAATGATTTATATGCATCAGTGATGATGGCTCAAGCAATCGTTGAAAGTGGTTGGGGAGCAAGTACGCTATCTAAGGCACCAAACTATAACTTATTTGGGATTAAAGGCAGCTACAATGGACAATCTGTCTATATGGATACATGGGAATATTTAAACGGCAAATGGTTAGTGAAAAAAGAACCTTTCCGTAAATATCCTTCTTACATGGAATCATTCCAAGATAATGCGCACGTGCTAAAAACAACTTCTTTCCAAGCGGGCGTTTACTATTATGCTGGGGCTTGGAAAAGCAATACAAGTTCGTACCGCGATGCAACTGCTTGGTTAACAGGTCGTTATGCGACAGATCCTAGCTACAATGCTAAATTAAATAATGTCATTACCGCATATAACTTAACTCAATATGATACACCATCTTCTGGTGGAAATACTGGGGGCGGAACAGTTAATCCAGGAACAGGCGGCTCGAACAATCAATCAGGAACGAACACGTACTATACTGTAAAATCAGGAGATACCTTGAATAAAATTGCCGCGCAATATGGTGTGAGCGTTGCTAATTTACGCTCATGGAACGGCATCTCTGGCGATTTAATTTTCGTTGGTCAAAAACTTATCGTGAAAAAAGGTGCTTCAGGTAACACTGGTGGCTCAGGCAGCGGTGGTTCTAACAATAATCAATCAGGAACGAACACGTACTATACTGTAAAATCAGGGGATACCTTGAATAAAATTGCCGCCCAATATGGCGTGAGCGTTGCTAATTTACGCTCATGGAATGGCATCTCTGGCGATTTAATTTTCGTTGGTCAAAAACTCATCGTGAAAAAAGGTGCTTCAGGTAACACTGGTGGCTCAAACAACGGTGGCTCTAACAATAATCAATCAGGAACGAATACGTACTACACAATTAAATCAGGCGATACCTTGAACAAAATTGCCGCGCAATATGGCGTGAGTGTTGCTAATTTACGCTCATGGAATGGCATTTCTGGCGATTTAATCTTCGCTGGTCAAAAAATTATTGTGAAAAAAGGTACTTCAGGTAACACCGGCGGCTCAAGCAATGGTGGTTCTAACAATAATCAATCAGGAACGAATACGTACTACACGATTAAATCAGGCGATACCTTGAACAAAATTTCTGCACAATTCGGTGTTAGTGTGGCTAACTTACAAGCCTGGAATAACATCAGCGGTAGTTTGATTTTTGCTGGTCAAAAGATTATCGTGAAAAAAGGCGCCAACTCAGGTTCAACGAATACGAACAAGCCTACGAATAATGGTGGCGGTGCGACAACATCCTACACGATTAAATCAGGCGATACGTTGAATAAAATTTCTGCACAGTTTGGCGTGAGTGTTGCTAATCTACGTTCATGGAACGGGATCAAAGGCGATTTAATTTTTGCTGGTCAAACAATCATCGTGAAAAAAGGCGCTTCTGCAGGTGGCAATGCTTCTTCAACAAATAGTGCATCAGGCAAACGCCATACAGTTAAAAGCGGTGATTCACTTTGGGGCTTATCAATGCAATACGGAATCAGCATCCAAAAAATCAAACAATTAAATGGCTTAAGCGGGGATACAATTTATATTGGTCAAACTTTAAAAGTTGGTTAATTTAAGATTGAAAAAAATAGCTATCTTTGGTAACATGAGTCTTATAATAGAAAAAAACAATGAGAAGGAATAGTAGAAAGAACCATGTGATAGAGAGCGTATGGCTGGTGGAAATACGTACAGAAGCTTTTGAACTCGCCTTTAAGTTACTTTTTTGAACAAACCAAGTAGGAAAAGTCGGTGACGATCGTTAAGACGTTTGAGGTTAAGGTGACGGTGACTGACCGTTTCTTTGACGAATTTAGGTGGTACCACGTTGCATTTGTATGTTCACGTCCTATAGGAATTTTTCCTATAGGACTTTTTTTTATCACTAAGTGGCTAGTTTAAGTCAGAATAGTGACAATGGCTGCAGGTGGCAAATTTTAAGAATGAAAAATTTTATATTACTAGGAGGAATAACATGAGCTACAATCACAAAGAGATTGAGAAAAAATGGCAAAAATATTGGGCTAAGAACAATTGTTTCAATACATTGGACGACCCAAATAAAGAAAAATTTTATGCACTAGATATGTTTCCCTATCCATCTGGACAAGGCTTACACGTAGGTCACCCGGAAGGCTATACAGCAACCGATATTCTTTCACGTATGAAACGTGCGCAAGGCTATAATGTGTTGCATCCAATGGGCTGGGATGCGTTTGGTTTGCCAGCAGAGCAATATGCGTTAGATACAGGAAATGACCCAGCTGAATTTACTAAGAAAAATATCGAAACATTCCGTCGCCAAATTAATTCACTAGGATTCAGCTATGATTGGAATCGCGAAATTAATACCACTGATCCTGAATATTACAAATGGACACAATGGATATTTACAAAATTATATGAAAAAGGGTTAGCTTATGAAGCAGAAGTTGCGGTTAACTGGGTACCTGAACTAGGAACTGTTATTTCAAATGAAGAAGTCATTGATGGAAAAAGTGAACGTGGCGGTTATGATGTGGTTCGCCGACCAATGCGTCAATGGATGCTGAAAATTACTGCTTATGCAGATCGCTTATTAGAAGATTTAGAGCTTGTTGATTGGCCAGAAAGTATTAAAGATATGCAACGAAATTGGATTGGACGTTCTGAAGGAGCCAATGTGACCTTTAAAGTCGCTGGTACAGAAGAAAGTTTCACGGTGTTTACAACCCGTCCTGATACCTTGTTCGGTGCAACCTATACTGTTCTAGCTCCTGAACTAGAACTAGTGAAAAAAATTACGACACCTGAACAAACAGCAGCTGTAGAAGCATATATTGAAGAAACCTCAAAAAAATCTGATTTAAATAGAACGGATTTAGCAAAAGAAAAAACAGGTGTTTTCACAGGTGCGTATGCTATAAATCCAGTCAATGGCCAAGAAATTCCAATTTGGATTGGCGATTATGTTTTAGCAAGCTATGGCACAGGCGCAATCATGGCGGTCCCAGCGCATGATGAACGGGATTACGAATTTGCGAAAACATTTGGCATTGATATCCTACCAGTAATCGCAGGTGGCGACATTACAACAGAAGCCTATACAGGGGATGGACCGCATATCAATTCTGATTTCTTAAATGGATTAAACAAAGCAGAAGCCATCGCTAAAATGAATGAGTGGCTAGAAGAAAATCACGTAGGGAAAAAAGAAGTATCCTATCGTTTACGTGACTGGTTATTCTCTCGTCAACGCTACTGGGGTGAACCAATTCCTGTGATCCATTGGGAAGATGGAACAACCACAACGGTTCCTGAATCTGAGTTACCTCTACGTTTACCAGTAACATCGGATATTCGCCCAAGTGGAACTGGGGAATCGCCATTAGCAAACATTGATGAATGGGTCAATGTCGTCGACCCTGAAACTGGCATGAAGGGAAAACGTGAAACGAATACTATGCCACAATGGGCTGGAAGCTCTTGGTATTACTTACGATTCATTGATCCTCATAATAAAAATGAAATTGCTGATTTTGAAAAATTAAAACGTTGGTTACCAGTTGATATCTATATTGGTGGTGCCGAACATGCGGTGTTGCATTTACTTTATGCTCGTTTTTGGCATAAATTCTTATATGATATTGGTGTGGTTCCTACCAAAGAACCTTTCCAAAAATTATACAACCAAGGTATGATTTTAGGAGAAAACAACGAAAAAATGTCTAAATCACGTGGCAATGTTGTAAATCCCGATGATGTGGTGGCTAAATATGGTGCGGATACATTACGTCTTTATGAAATGTTCATGGGCCCATTAGATGCTTCCATTGCTTGGAATGAAAATGGCTTAGAAGGAAGTCGTAAATTCTTAGATCGCGTTTGGCGTCTGATTGTTGATGAAGAAGGCAAAATGCGTGACCGAATTACCACAATTAATGATGGCCGTTTAACGAAAGTTTATCATCAAACGGTTAAAAAAGTGACAGAAGATATGGCAAACTTGCACTTTAATACAGCGATTTCTCAATTAATGGTTTTTGTGAATGAAGCCAATAAAGTGGATGCCTTACCTTATGAATATGTGGAAGGATTTGTCCAATTACTTGCGCCAATCGCGCCACATATTGGTGAAGAACTATGGCAAATTTTAGGTAACGAGGAAAGTTTAACTTATGTCCCTTGGCCAACCTATGATGAAGCAGCCTTAGTAGAAGATGAAGTGGAAGTAGTTTTCCAAGTGAACGGAAAATTACGTGGCAAACAAAATGTCGCTCGTGGGTTAATCAAAGAAGAATTAGAACAAATTGCAATGAACCATGAAGCTGTTAAAGAATTTATTGAAGGAAAAACAGTGCGCAAAGTGATTGCTGTTCCAGATAAATTAGTAAATATTGTTGCAAATTAAGTTATATGTTTTTATTAAAAAAAGAGCCGGACGTATCAAAACGTCAGGCTCTTTTTAAGGTTGTTTTGTTTTACCTTTTTGATTCATATGTTCTTTACATGTGATTGTTATAACCGAAAGCAAGGCGATGAAGAGAAAAAAGTAACCGAGCGGCGTACAGAAAAAGGCGGGTTCTTTTAAAAGTCCATCGCTAGATAATGTTGATCCAACTAAAATAGAGATCATAAATAATAAAAGACTAATCAAGCCAAGAAATAAGCTAATACGATATTTTTTCAACTTCAGTTCCTCCTTTAATGAACTATCACTAAGATAAATCAAAAAGGTTAACTTTTTTTTAGGCAACTGTTAAAACTTAGATAAGAAATCTATTTTCTAAGTTTGTCGTTGTTGGTAATTGGTTAAGATCATACGTGAAAAGGGACCGACAATCAGCAATTGATAAGGAAGGGCAACAATAAAGTTCAGGCCCCAAGCTTGGAAATACGCACTTAGTGACAACGTCTGGCCTTCCATTAATAAGCCAAATAAAGACATACAAGTCACCATGCCGATAATCATGAGACTCGAAATGGTCAGAATAAGTAATAGCCGTTTTTCTTTATTAAAGGGTAAAGAAAAAGCGATTTTCTTAGCTAAGACACCAACGATGAAAACGTCTAAAATAAAAGCAACGATAAATCCAGGAAGCAAACCTTTTGATAAGGCGTACAATGAAAATTCTCCATGCAATAATAAATTATAGGTGCTCATTCCGAAAACCATCAGAAAGCACATTAACGTAGTAAAAAGCATTCCTTCTTTTTTATTAGTAGGCATTTTTTTCTCCTTTCATTTATTGAGAGTAATGATTGTTCTAGGCAGAAAAGGACAAATTCTCTCGACTTTTACTAGTGTAGCAAAAATAAAAGTTCTTCATAAGTTAGAATTTGCTAAGAATTTGATTCAAATAAAAAGGTGTACTAAGTCAGCTAAGTAGTTCAGTTTTGGAGTACAAAAAGTGAAAATGTAAACCTAAATGAGTATCAAATTGCAACTGAATTTGATACTCGTTTTTTATTGTTAAATCAACGTTTGTTGTTAATTTACACCACAAAATGTAAGTTAAAATGTATATAAAAATGCGAACGTGAAATAATTATTGTAGGAATGCAAATTGGTGTGTTAAAATGGTTACAATTTACTAAGCAAAAAGGGGTGCATTTTCCTATGCAATTTCTTGAGCCAAAAAATAAGAACGCTAAGTCTGTGGATTGGGAAATATCAGAGCAAGTAAGGGTGATAGTTAAGCAATACGCTGAATATGCAGAGCGTACTGAAAGCGAAGCAGTGGATGAATTCTTATTGAACATTTTAGACGATAAGAAGTTTATTGAATGGATTGCCAACAAGCGAAGTAATAAGCGGATTGTTGAAAAAATGGGTATCAAAGATAGAGTGGGTTGATAGACAATGACCAAGCTTAAAAGATTAGCCACGAAGGAAGATGAAATTGTAGATGTTAAAATTCCGATTTCAAACGAAGAATTAAAAGATAGGGCTAAACAATATGATTTATTAACTCCAAAACGATTTGCAACAAGGTATAACAAAATGTTGTTCTTGCCAACGTCTTTTAAATGGAACGGTTCTGAATATCCCATTCAATATAATTACTGCATCAATCCGTTTTGTTGTAATTTTGGGAAAGAACAGCACAAATTCAAAGATGTAAAAGGGAAACCAAGTCGATATAAAATGACTGGTAGTTCCAAAGATAAAGGTCATAAAGGTATGTACTGCAATGACAATCCTATTGGCAGAGGTGTATCGCAAAACTGTACAGTAACCCCTTTATCTAATTGGTCTGTTGTTGAAGAAATTAAACGCCTTATAGAAATCAATAGCATCCAAGATGTTGAGCCAGATTATCAATTTCATAAAGAAGGCTGCTCGGAAGAAGAATCAACCCCATTCAATGAGCCGAAGCAATTTTACAAAAGGGGGAAAAGTAGGGGCAAATCTCAACGCTATCAATGTAAGGCGTGTAAGAAGTTCACTAATGTTCTACCAAAAAGAGAAGAAACCACTACTTATCACCAACAAAAGAACACCATTCTTCCAATGTTCGCTAAGATGGTTGTTGGAAGGGTTTCAGTCAGTCGTACTTGTGATATTTTAGGAATTGGAGTTGGAACCTACTATCATAAGCTGGAGTGGCTGTATAGGCGTTGTTTGGAGTTTTTAGAACGATATGAGACACAACCCCTTCAAACAAAGAAATTTAACGAGATGTGGCTTAATACGGACAAGATGCACTACTACCTAAATAACGTCCGTAAGAAAGGACAAGGTTCAAAGAAATATACGGGGTTTGAAGACCTTAATATGCAAACGTATATAGTTGTATCTGCTGAGGTCTTATCAAGATATGTGTTCCGTTCTGATGTTGCCTATGATTGGAATATTTCAATGGATGAATTAAATGAAGATACAAGAAAATTCAAAGAAGACCATCTCAATACTTTTAGTCGTAAAAATGATAGGTTAGATTGGTCTTATTATCCACAAGAACCATCCGCTAACGATAGCGAAAATAGGAATGCTTATCTTCACGAATTAGGGAAAATTACTAATAGGAGTAGATTTGTCGATGGTTTAAATGTTGATGCTCCTTATACTACAACTGCTCACTATTGGTTAATTAAACAAATGGTTAATGCCGACGAATGGCGAATGATTAGTGATGATGACTTCTCTATTAGAAACGCCTTTTATAGAGTATTCACGAAAGAATTAAGGTTGAGCGATGCACATCATTTTATTTGCCAAGTTAACAAGACGAAAAGCAGAAAACAATGCTTAAAAGAATTCGGACAAGCAAAAGCAGAACTGCTCGATTGGGGAGATATCAGAGGATTCAAAACAAAGTTTCTACGGACTTTGGCATCTCATTATCTAACTGAATTACTAACAAGTCATCAATTCCACGAAGAGGCTATTAGTAAAGATGGAGAAAGATATCGCAAATATGCCGATAACCCTATCAAACATCCATTAGCCACTAAGGATAAAGGATTTTATTCAGTTGATTGTAGAACGGATTTATCTGCTCTGGAACCAAACGAAATCGCAAAGATGCTATTAAATGTTAATGACCATTCGACCAATAGCTTTATTCAACAGATAAGACGTTATATATCATCTCTTGAAAGACCATTAACAACAGCTCGTGGTGATAAGAAGAGCTATATTTACGCTAACTTCAATCCGAAGTATGCTCAATTTGCGATTACAATTCTAAGAACTTACTACAACTTTTGTCGCCCTTTTAAATCAGCGGATAAAAAGGTTTTGACACCTGCTCAAAGATTAGGGATTACAGATAAACAATTTGATTGGAAAGATATAATTTATTTCAAATGACAAAAAGAGCTTGGAGTAATCCCAAGCTCTTGTGCTTTATCTTTACTGTTCTTCTTCAATTAACGCACCCGTTAACTCAATAAGTTTTTTCTTTCATATACATGAAAATAGTAGTTATACGGATTTTTATCATTCTTTATCCCTTTTTGGGCAAATACCTCATTCCATTCCTCATAATTCACTTCTGGAAAAAAAGTATCTCCTTCGAATTCATGATGTATTTTTGTGATGTACATTTTCTCAACATAAGGGAAAAACAAATTATAAATCTGTTCTCCTCCGAAAATAAAAATTTCTTCTTCGTTTTTACATAACTCAAAAACATCTTCTATTGAATGAACAATTTCACAACCATTAAAGGTAAACCCCTTATCTCTCGTCAGAATAATATTTCTTCTGTCAGGTAAGGCTCTTCCGATTGATTCAAGGTTCTTCCTACCTAATATTATCGGATGTCCCTTTGTAGTATTTTTAACATATTCCCAGTCCTTGGGAATCCTCCAAGGAATGTCATTCTCTTTGCCAATCACTCTATTCTTATCCATCGCAGCAATCAAAGAAACTTTCATTTATAACACAGCCTTTTTAACTAATTTACCATCTAATTTCTTATTTCTATCAAAAAACCTTTTCTCATTATCCTGCCCGTTAGTTGAATAAGCAATTTTTTCTATAAGTTATATTATCATAATACCACAAAATCACAAATTTTCATTCAATTATCATTTTCAATTGCATTTTATAAATCATTTTGTATGTAATTTGGTATGTAAGTTAAAATGAAAAAAGTAGTCCATTTTGAAGTACATTTTGTCATTTTGTACTCCAAAACTGAACTACTTATAAGTCAGCAGTACACCTTTTTATTCGTTATTTAGTTTATTTTTGTGTTATTTGTAACGTCCTCTCCAAACCATTTTTGAGAAATTTTACTAAGGGTGCCATCTTTTCGTAACGTTTCAAAGGCAGTATTGATTTTTTGGACTAATTGATTGTCTGATTTGCGGACGCCCACAGCAAAATCTTCATTGTCATAGCCGACATGAGAAATAGTATAGTTTTTTAAATTATCTTCGTGGGAAAGATAGTAGTTGGCGTAGACGCGATCAATTAGGAGCCCATCAATTCGGCCAGATTTTAAATCTAAGAAAGCTTCATTAAAGCCGTCATATAAAATAGGCGTTTGGTCTTTAACAAATTTTTTCAAAATGTCAGGCTGACTTTCGAAGCCATCATAGCCAGAAGAGCCGTTTTGAACCCCTAAAATTTTGCCTTGCATATCGCTCGCTGTTGCAATGTTTTTTTCTTTTAAAGAAACAAGTACTTGGTCGTTCGTCATGTAAGGTTGTGTGAATTGAACTTTTTCGGCCCGCTCGCTCGTTTTAGTGTAGCCGTTCCAAATAAGATCAATGGTTTGATTTTGTAATTCTGTTTCTTTCATAGACCAATCAATCGGTTGGAAGTCAACGGAAATGCCATAAAGTTTAAAAACCGCTTTGGCTAAGTCGACATCAAAGCCGACAATTTTGCCTGATTTATCTTGAAAACCCATGGGCACAAAGGAGTCATCTAAGCCAATAATAATCCGTTTTTCTTCGTTAATCCGTGTCCATTGATCTTCGTTGCTTTTTCTTTTACCACAACCTGCAAATAGGAGTAAACTACAACAGATAACCAGCAAGGCTAAAGAATATTTCTTTTTCATCATAAACTCCTTTCTATTGGACGGGGGCAACCGTCAAAAGATTGTCTGCAATTTTTTCAGCGAAAGCCATATCGTGGGTCACGACAATCTGTGTCATGCCTTGTTTCCGTAAATCTAAAATAACTTCTTCCACTTGTTGGCGTAAAGCTGGATCTAGCGCGCTCGTTGGTTCATCGTACCCAAGAACTTTTGGCTTCATTGCTAAGGCACGAGCAAGTGCAACTCGTTGTTTTTGTCCACCGGAAAGTTGGTACGGATAGAGTTTTTCTTTACCAGCCAAGCCCAATTTTTCCAGTAATTCTAAAGCTTCTTGCTGACTTTTTGCTTTTTCTTCTTTTAGTACTAATGTAGGTGCTAAGGTAATGTTTTCTAAAACTGATAAGTGAGGGAAAAGTTGGAAATCCTGGAAAACGACCCCAACCACTTGATCGGCATTGTCCATTTCAGCAGGATTGAAAGGAACACCATCCAACAAAAGCTCACCAGAATCAATGGTTTCTAAACCAGCCAAACAACGAAGTAAAGTGGTTTTTCCGCCGCCTGAAGGACCAACAATCGTTAAAATTTTACCCTCTGGAATTTCTAAATTTAAGTGATCAATAATGGTCCGGTTGTCAAAATGTTTGGTTAAATTTTTAATAGTTAACATGGTAGAGTCCTCCTATTTATAATATTGATAGAATTTTTCAATTTTCTTAGAAGCAACAGTCAAAATTGCCGTAAAGAGTAAATAAATCACTCCCACTAAAGCTAATGGCACTAATGTAACATCGCGGCTCATCGCAATTTTACCAGCACGTAAAAGATCGCCTAAGCCAAGAACATAAATAAGAGAAGTATCCTTGACCAAATTGATAATTTCATTTCCTACGGAAGGCAGCACGATTTTAACAACTTGTGGCAAAATAATCCGCGTGACTGTTTGAAAACGTGTTAAACGTAAAACCTTAGCAGCTTCATATTGACCTTGGGGAATTGCTTGAATCCCCCCGCGGAAAATTTCAGCAAAGTACGCAGCATAATTTAAAATAAATGCGAATAAGGCCGCATCGTAACGTTCAAAGACAATACCAATTAATGGTAAGCCGTAAAAAACAAAAATTAATTGTAACAATAGCGGAGTGCCGCGCATTAACCAAATGTAGAGGTTAATTAAGTAACGTAAAGGTTTAAACGAACTTTGTAAAATAAAGGCAATGATGATCCCCAGTGGAATCGAGCCAAGGAGCGTAAAGAAAAAGACTTTCAGTGTCATGCCAGCTCCGCTAACTAAAGCAGGTAAAATTTCTAAAATATAATCCATCATTTTTTCCTCCAACAATTTTTATTAAAAAACAAAAAAGCCTCTTGGCTGTGAGCCAAGAGGACGAATCGCATTCGTGGTGCCACCTCAATTTACTTATCTTTCACAAGATAAGCCTTATGTAGTTGCGTTGACAACTACTCTCTGTTAACGATAGAGTCACCGGTTTTTCTTACTAAAGGATTCAGAAAAACATCTTTTAGGTGTGAGTAAAGAAGAATCCATCTTTTTCTTTCAGCCAATGAAAAAGTCTCTGTAAAGGAAGAGCTAAATTACTATGTCCTAAGCCTTGATTGTAAGTATGAAATTGTTCGAATGGAACAGAAAACCTGTTGCTTTTCTAGCTTATCCCATTAAGCATATGGAAAAGAGGACAACAGACTTGAGCAGTTGAGGCACTCTCTCAGGTTGAAAAGTGCATCTAAAAAACAAAAAAGTCCTTTGGCTGACTAGCCAAAGGACGAATAATCAATTATCGTGGTTCCACCTTAGTTTATTCGTGTTTCGCAACACGAACCTTATGAAGTTCATAACTTCGCCTGTTAACGAGTGGTCCCGGACTTTCCTACTAAGGGTTCAAAAAGTCAACTCCCAGATGTGGTTCGCTGTTTCTTTACGTCTTTTTCCACCAACCAAAGACTCTCTTCACTAAAGGAAACAGTTACTCTTCTGTTCTCTGTTTTTCAATACTGTACCACCAGAAAAAATATCTGTCAACTCTTATTCTTAAAAAAATATTTTTCTTTCAAAAAGTAAGTGCTGAAAAAGGACAAATGTATGGAAAATCATGTAAAATGTAGGTAAGTTGTTTGAACAGAAGGAGGAGTTTTGGTATGAAACAGAAAAAGTGGTTAATCGGACTTGTTGCACTGGGCTTGGTTTTAGCAGCATGTGGAAGTGGCGGTTCGAAAACGACCTCGAATGAAGCATCTACACAGAAAATTAACGTCGCATCTGGTGGTGAACTCTCGACATTAGACAGCGCTCATTATACAGATGTCTATAGTTCCGATATGATTGGTCAAGTAGTTGAAGGCTTGTATCGACAAGATAAAAACGGAGATCCTGAGCTAGCTATGGCGAAAGCAGAGCCACAAGTTAGTGAAGACGGGTTAGTCTATACATTCAAGTTACGAGAAGCAAAATGGACAAACGGGGATCCAGTTAAAGCAGGGGATTTTGTAGTTGCGTTTAGAAACGTGGTCGATCCAGCGTATGGTTCAAGTAGCAGTAATCAAATGGATATTTTTAAAAATGGGCGTGCGGTGCGGGAAGGACAAGCCACGATGGAAGAATTTGGTGTCAAAGCAATCGATGACCAGACACTAGAACTAACATTGGAAAATCCAATTCCTTATTTAGCCCAAGTCTTAGTTGGAACACCTTTTATGCCTAAAAATGAAGCCTTTGCCAAAGAAAAAGGTACTGCCTATGGGACTTCTGCAGATAATTTTGTTGGCAATGGACCATTTGTAATTTCAGGTTGGGATGGCAATTCCGAAACTTGGAAATTGAAGAAGAATGATCATTATTGGGATAAAGAACACGTAAAATTGAATGAAATTGATGTTCAAGTAGTGAAAGAAATTGGCACAGGAGCCAATCTTTTTGATAATGGCGACTTAGATTACACTGTTTTAGCAGATACTTATGCACTTCAATATAAAGAGTCAAAACAAGCGCATTTTGTACCTAAAGCCATGGTGGGTTATTTAAGCCCCAATCATCGCCGTGAAATTACCGGCAACGAGCATGTTCGAAAAGCTTTTTTACAAGCGATTGATAAAGAAACTTTTGCAAAAGAAATTTTAGGAGATGGCTCGACAGCTTTAAATGGATTTGTACCAGCTAATTTTGCAAAAAATCCAGATACAGGTGAAGATTTCCGCAAAGAAAATGGTGATTTATTGCCATATAATATTAAAGAAGCCCAAGCTAACTGGACCAAAGCGAAAGAAGAGTTGGGCAAAGATAAAATTGAATTGGAACTAATCTCAGCGGACTCAGCGATTGCCAAGAAAACCATTGAATTTGTTCAAGGGCAATTGCAACAAAATTTACCAGGTTTAACAATCAAATTAAAATCATTGCCTTTGCAAAATCGTTTGGATTTACAAACAGCAGGTAATTACGATTTAGCCTTTGGAACATGGACACCTGACTATGCTGATCCCATTAATTTTTTAGAATTTTATGACTCGAAAAGTGGCTTAAATACTTCTGGTTATAACGATTCGGCGTATGATGCGGGTCTCCAAAAAGTTAGAAAAGATTACGCCAATGAACCTGAAAAACGCTGGAATGAATTACTAAGTTTAGAAAAAACATTAATTGAAAAAGATGCCGGTGTTTTACCCTTATTCCAAGGAGCCATTGGTTACTTGAAATCAGATCGCTTACAAGGTTTGCAAGTATTTTCTTTTGGTCGCACAGTATCCTATCGTTTAGCTTATGTAGAAGAATAAATTGACTTCTGAAAAGTCCTATCTTTTGAAAAAGTCTGCTTTCTGTTTTATCCTTAAAGTAGGAAAATTAACTAAAAAAATCAACTATGAAAGGTAGGTTTTTCAAATGTTTAGCTTTCTATGGGCATTAATTGTCGGAGGAATTATTGGCGCAATTGCTGGCGCAATTTTAGGAAAAGACGTGCCAGGTGGCATTATTGGAAATATTATCGTGGGCTTTTTAGGAAGTTGGGTAGCATCACTCTTGTTGCCTTCTTTAGGACCAGTCATCGGCGGGTTTCCAATTATCTCAGCGTTGCTAGGAGCGATTATCTGTATCGCTATTTACTCTTTTATTGTAAACCGCAAGGCGTAAAATTTTAAAATTAAAAAATACCACCGAGTGTTTCTTTCGGTGGTATTTTTGTTTGTTGAAATTATTTAAGATTCTAACATTTCTGCAGGTAATAAAATCGTTTCACGATGGCCATCATCAAAAGCAAAAATTCGCGACGGATATGCCGTAGAATAACTAAATGGTAAGTCGATGGCCATTTCTACTGAACTATTTTCTTGAGAAAAATGGACAGTCACTTTGCCATTATTGTTCAACAAATCAAAGTGAAGTAAGTCGTTTAAAGGGATAACCCCTTTTAGATTTAAGTCAATAATCAACCAAATACTATCAATTAAGCCACTAGGTAAGCTGGAAACAACACCTAATGAAGCATAGCGGCTACGGTCACTATCAAAACGTTCAAACATATGGATGACCTCCTTTTTGTTTACTTACTTTTAGTATACTGCAAATTTAAAAAAAAGAAATTGTTTCGTTTGAAAATATTGCGTAGATTAGCAAAAATTTAATATTCCTCTGTAGCTTCCTAGCTTTGCAGGTGTCATCATTTATGTGAAGAAATCAAGACATGCAGTAAAAAGAAAATGGGACGTACGTTGTTTCAACGTACATCCCATTTCTAAAACTTAAGAGAATCAGCTGAACAAAAGTGTACTCTTTATTCGGCTAATTCTGGTTCAATCGTTTCAGCAGCTGTTCCTTCTTCTTCTTCAGGAGCAGTTTGTGCTTCAACAATAGCAACTAGTTGTTCTTCTGGATCAGTTAAAATTTCATAGTCTTTGTGTTCAGGTAAATCAGCGATTGTAAGAGCATCACCAATTTCTAAGTTTGTAATATCTACTTCAATTGATTCTGGCAATTTATCTGGTGTGGCTGCCACTAAAACAGTGTACAAGTTTTGAGCTAAGGTACCCCCAGCTTTCACACCTGCAGATTCACCAATTAATTGAACTTCTGCTTCGACTTCTGTTGTTTCTTTCATATTTACAGATAAGAATTCAACATGAAGCATTTGACCAGTAAAGGTATCTAATTGTGCTTTTGACATTAATGTGTTGATGTTTTTCCCATCAACTGTCATTTTAATAACGGTGTTAGCACCATGTTCGCGTAAAATTTTTGATAAGTCTTTTTCTTCAAAATAGATTGGTGTACTTTCAATTTGGTAACCGTAAACAATGGCAGGTACTTTCCCTTCGTGACGTAGCTGATTTCTTAGTGAACGTGGACGGATAGCTCTTTCTTTAACTTCTAATTGTACTGACATAACCTAATTCCTCCTTGAAATAATGAGTGATTTGGTTAAACTCAGAAACAAAACATAATGGAAAAAAGAAACTCTTTTTTCAGTTGTTCTTGTCTAGAAAAATGCTAACAATAATCAAAAAATCCCCACAAATATTGCCAGGCAACACTCATGGGAATGGTTCATTGTTATCGTTGTTCTCTCCCAGGTCATTACGCTGTTTTTGAGAAACCTTTATTTACTTTACTTATTAACCGTAACACTTATATTTTTATACGTCAAGGAATTACCTTTTTCCACTTTTCATCTTTAACGGATTCCACTATACTAATACCAGAATGGAGCGGAACAATGCGATTAGATAAATTACTAGAAGAACTTCAGTTTGGATCACGCAAAACAGTGAAACGATTAATCAGAGGCAAGCAGGTCACTGTGGATGGCATCGTGACATTAAATGAAAGCCAAAATGTCGATGCGCAATTACAAATGATTAAAGTAAAAGGACAATTAATTTCGCATAAGACCCATGTGTACTACATGTTGAATAAGCCAAAAGGTGTGGTTAGCGCTGTCTCAGATGCATCTAAAAAAACAGTCATTGATTTGATTGCACCACAAGACAGACGCCCTGGTCTTTATCGAGTGGGCAGACTCGATGGCGATACGGAAGGGTTACTTCTATTAACAGATAATGGACAATTAGGGTATCAATTAATTCGGCCAAATAAAGAAGTAGCGAAATGTTATGAAGTAAAAGTCAATGGTTTGGTCTCTGCAGAAGATTGTGCTAAATTTAAAGATGGGATTGTTTTGCAAGGAGGCATTCAATGTAAGCCAGCAAAAATAACTGTTCTTGCAGCGACTGAAACGGAGAGTCATGTTTTCCTGACTATTCAAGAAGGAAAATTTCACCAAGTGAAAAAAATGTTTTTATCTGTGGGGAAAAAAGTGACTGCTTTAAAACGCCAAACTATGGGGCCGTTGCGGCTAGATCCGCAATTACCTTTAGGTGCTTATCGTTCATTAACAAGAGAAGAGTTACAATTGCTATTGCCTTATTTTTTTATTGAAAAACAACAAACAAGCAAAGCGTTACCGAGTAATTTGAAAAGAGAAGAGGAACGGAAATGAAAACATTGCTTTTTGATGTTGATGATACATTGTTAGATTTTAAATTGGCTGAAAAGAAGGCGCTCCATGCCTTATTTGAAGAAGAAAATGTACCATTTACATCTGAAGTCGAGTCAACGTACCACCGAATTAATCAAGGATTATGGCGTTCATTTGAAGAAGGAAAAATAACAAAAGATGTTCTCCTTGATACACGGTTTGGTTTATTGTTTGACGCATTTAATCGAGAAGTTGATAGCGTTAAAATGGGAGAAAACTACCGAGAATATTTAAGTCAAGGACATGACTTGCTTGGCAATAGTCAACGTATTTTGGAAAAATTAGCACCCCATTATGATTTATATATTGTGACAAACGGAGTGGCAAAAACACAGTATCGTCGGTTGGAAGATTCGAAATTAATGCCTTATTTTAAAGATATTTTTGTTTCAGAAGAAGTGGGTTATCAAAAACCGATGAAAGAGTATTTTGATTTTGTTTTTGAACGGATTCCTAATTTTAGTCGAGAAAAAACAATGATTATTGGCGATTCTTTGCATTCAGATATTCAAGGAGGCCAACAAGCGAAAATTCAAACTGTTTGGCTCAATCCGACCTCCGCTCCAGCAACACCAACCATTCAACCCAATTATACGATTCAACAGCTAGATGAGTTGTTACCAATTCTTGGGCATTAAAAAACAACATTTCCTGTACAGGAAATGTTGTTTTTTTAACTTAAATGTAACCGTAAGCGAACCATATCCTTTAAAGGCAAGCCGTTTTCCATAATGGGCTCATCATAATGATGGATAAAAAAATCTGGTTCAATATGTGTCATTCGAAAACCGACTTTTTGGTAGAGATATAGCTGTTGAAAGCCTGTGCTCCCAGTCCCAATCTCCAAGTAATCATACTTTTCTTTTTTGGCAAAATCAATGGCAAAATGTAATAACTCTTGTCCGATGCCCCGCCCTCGGCTTTCTTCTGAGACAGCGATGTTTACGATTTCCAATGTCCGTGGGTGAGTCGGCAACAGGACTAAAATTCCTTGAAGTTCTTCAGTCTGATAGTCAAAGCAAATGCCGCGGGTAATGTAATCTTCCACCATTTTTTTTGAGGGATCTGCCTCATAAAGAAGAGCGTAATGCGCAGTTGTAAGTGCTTCTTTTTTGACTTTTTTAATCATAGGTAGGATTCTCCTTTTATTGATAAGTATACTGTAATTGAAAGAAGTGTGGGCAGATTTTTCATAAGAAGATAAAAATCACATGAAAAGTCTTGGAAAAGGTCTGGCATTCTTCAGAGTTTTCATTATAATAGTAAAAGACAATGAAGTTTTTGAAAAGAAAGAGGTTTATACATGAAAGATAGTCAGCCAATTATCATTGGTGTTACTGGCGGATCAGGAAGCGGAAAAACCAGTGTTAGCCGTGCGATTTTTAATAATTTTCCCGATCATTCAATTATGATGTTAGAACAGGATTCTTATTATAAAGATCAGAGCCATTTGAGTTTTGAAGAACGTTTAAATACCAATTATGATCATCCTTTTGCGTTTGATACAGATTTATTGATTCAACATGTTGAACAACTGTTAAATTATCAAGCCATTGAAAAGCCAGTTTATGACTACGTTGCGCATACAAGAAGTACAGAAACGGTGATACAAGAACCGAAAGAAGTAATTATTCTTGAAGGGATTTTAATTTTAGAAGATCGCCGCTTAAGGGATTTAATGGATATTAAAGTGTATGTGGATACAGATGATGACATCCGTATTATTCGTCGAATCAAGCGTGATATGGAAGAACGTGGCCGTACTTTGGATTCTGTGATTGAACAATATTTGACAGTCGTCAAGCCCATGTATCACCAATTTATTGAACCTACGAAACGTTATGCAGATATCATTGTGCCAGAAGGTGGCGAAAACCACGTCGCTATTGATTTAATTAATACAAAAGTGGATAGTATTTTAACAAAAATGTAATAGTCAGCTTAAATAGCCGTCTCTATATCAGAGTCGACTGTTTAAGCTTTTTTTGACTTTTAAAGGGTGGTTTTATCAAATATTTTAAGGGATAGCTAAAAAGTTGAAAATATTGCAAGAAACAATATGCTATAATTTTTTAAAGGAAAAGGAGGGAAGGGAATCTGAATGATAAAAAGAGGTGAGGTTTTTTATGCGAATCTCTCACCAGTTGTTGGTTCTGAACAAGGTGGGATTCGACCTGTCCTGATTATTCAAAATAACAAAGGTAACTTATTTAGTCCAACGTTGATTGTTGCACCGATTACCCGTAACGTAAGCAAGCGGCTGCAACCAACGCAAGTCCTCATCGAAATTCTCCATAACGAGTGCAGGACGCCATCACTTATTTTGTTAGAACAAATTCGAACATTGGATAAAGAACGAATGCTACACAAGGTTTGTCAACTTTCTCGTGAAGAGATGGAACAGGTCAATCAAGCTTTAAAAGTTAGCGTTGGTATCCGTTAATTTACATATAAAGAAATCGTTTTGGGGAAACGGTTTCTTTTTTTGTTGAAATGGTTTCCAAATATTCGTTTTTCTCGTATAGTGAAAGAGGAGGCGATCACATGGATAAAATTCGTTATGGAATTATGAGTACTGCCCAAATTGTCCCAAGATTTGTAGCAGGGCTTCGAGAAAGCGCGCAAGTTGAAGTGCGCGGGATTGCATCAAGGCGTTTAGAGAATGCTCAAAAAATGGCTAAAGAATTAGCGATTCCGGTGGCTTATGGCAGTTATGAAGAGTTATGTAAGGATGAAACAATTGATATTATTTATATTCCCACCTACAATCAAGGACATTACTCAGCAGCTAAGCTTGCGTTATCACAAGGAAAACCCGTCCTACTGGAAAAACCATTTACATTAAATGCTGCTGAAGCAGAAGAACTCTTTGCAATCGCACAGGAGCAAGGGGTTTTTCTAATGGAAGCTCAGAAGTCTGTCTTTTTACCAATTACCCAAAAAGTAAAGGCAACGATTCAAGAAGGGGGATTGGGAGAGATTTTATGGGTTCAGTCAGTTACTGCCTATCCCAATGTGGATCATATTCCCTGGTTTTACTCGAGAGAAGCGGGTGGTGGAGCGCTTCATGGCTCAGGAAGTTATCCATTACAATACTTACAATACGTATTAGGGAAAGAGATTCAAGTGATTACGGGAACCGCAACGTATCAGCAAGGAGCGACGGATAGTCAATGTAATTTAGCTTTGAAATTTGCTGAAGGGACGCTGGGAAATATTTTTATTAATGTTGGTTTAAAGATACCTAGTGAAATGACCATCTATGGGACAAAAGGGCAAATCGTTATTCCTAATTTCTGGAAAACAGATTGTGCTTATTATACAGATGCTCAAGGCAACACTGTCAAATGGTCTGAACAATTCACTAGTGAATTTACCTATGAAATCAATCATGTGAATCAATGTTTACAAGACAAAAAGTTAACTAGCCCCGTAATGACGAAAGAATTAACGATAGCAACCGTTAAAATTGTTGAAAGTTTTTATCAAGAATGGTTCGATAACGAATAATTACCATCACTTGCTATCCAAACTATTCTGTGTTAAAGTGTGTTTTATGCGACGAGTTGACTCAATCAGATAGCTTCGGCTATTCCGTTTTGACGGCTAGTGATTGTCAAACACAACGACACCAGATAGTACGGCTATCAGTTACCGGATTTGTAACGTGTCGGACAGAATACTTTTGTGGAGAAGGTTTCTGTCTATTTATGCAAATAAATAGTGTGGTATCCCTTAACAGTTACTACTGTTAAGGGATTTTTTTTGTATGAAAAGAGAAGTGTTGCACTTTTATAAGTGCAACTTTTTTGTGTTGTGGAACAGATAAAATAACGCTATAGTTTTAAGTGTAAAGGGAAAAGAAAAGAGGTGACAAGGCATGACCGTGTTGTTGTCCAAAAGAGCGATAAATATTTTATTGATGCTTTTGGATTTGGAAGGGAGTATTACCACGCAAGAATTAGCTGAGAACTTTACTGTCAGCGTTCGAACAATTAAGTATGATTTAGAAGATATTCGTGCTTGGTTTGAACAGCACGATGAGACACTTTATTCAAAACGAAATAAGGGAATCTGGCTAGATTTACCTGACTCTAAACGCTTACTGTTAAAAAATGAAATTATCGATGTCGATCGATTTGAAACCTATCCTGATCAAAAAAGACGAGTCAATGTATTAATTTTTCAGTTATTGTCAGTCAAAGGGTACTTAACGGCACAGCAGCTAGCAGATGAATTATTAGTGAGTCGAAACACAATTGTCAGTGATTTGGAACAGGTCGAACGGTTGCTGCAAGCATATGATTTAACCTTAATTCGCCAAGCACGGCAAGGGTTTACAATTAGTGGTGAAGAAAGCAATGTACGATTACTGATGGAATTTATCACTCAAAAAGAACTTACAGAATACGATATTTACCAAATTATGAACTATGTGACAAAGACAAAAGGGGCTGAAAAGATCCCTAAAATTAAATTTGGGTCAGGGACATTGTTTCAAGGTTGTTATCGTAGTGCATTGAAAAAAATGCGAAATTTAATTAATCCACTCGATCAAAATCAATTTGATTATGCCGAAATATTATCTATTACGTTGAGAGTGGCAATTGCCGCAGCACGTATGCAGATGGCACATACAATTGGGACTTACCGAGTATTATCGCAAAAAACACGCTTTGAACAACGGAACGAAGTACCACTTTTACTTTTACAAGAGGTGTTTGAACGGTATGACTTGCCTTTATTAGCGGATGAATATTTTTATATTTATAGTGATTTATTCGGAACCCATCAACGGCAAGATATGGTTCAATTAACAAAGCAAGTGATTGAAAGCGTTTCAAAAGAGCTGAATTATCCTTTTGTAAATGATCGCCAATTATTTACGAACTTGTTTGCACACCTGTCCTTACGTTTTACAAAGAAACATTTATTTATTAATGAATACAATCCGTTTTCTGAAGAAATCAAAGGAAAACACCCAGCGTTGTTTTTAGCTATTCAAAGTGCCTGTAAACAATTAATTCAACGTTCTGTTTTGTTAGTCAACGATTCTTTCTGCGCATATATTGCGTTGCATTTTTTGGCAGCTCAGGAACGACAACAGCAGGAAGCTAAAGTTGTTAGGATTGTGTATGTTTGCTCGACGGGCTTAGGTGTGACCAGTTTAATTGAACAAAAAATTTTAGAGGAAGTACCAAACGTTGAACTCGCAGGATTTGCTTCTGTTTTAAATGCAACTGAAGTGATTCAAGCAGAAAAGCCCGATTTGGTATTGAGTATTTTCCCAATTGAAGAAATGACATACCCATTTATTAAAGTTAGTCCATTGTTAACGGACACAGACTTAAGTTTGATTCGGGAAGAGGTCGATAAAATTTTATTAGGGAAACGTCAAGGAAAAGGTACCGCTCGCTCCACGAAATCTGATGTAATTGAAAAAAATGAACGGATACAAAGCCAAGATTTATTAGTAAAAGCGTATATTATTTATGAAGAGTTAAAACGAATGTTTCAAACAAAGTTACTGAGCGAATATCAAGAAGCCTTTTTACTTCACGTTTTATTAATGACACATCGGATTACGTTTAATAAACAATACGAAGAGATTCCTTGTAATAGAGAAGTATCTCACGAAAGGCAAGAAGAAATTCGGCAAATTGAATGTTTATTTGCTAAAAATGAGTTACCTGTCAATCATGCTGAAATTTCAGCATTACTTAATTATTTAGAACAACCAAAGGAGGAAGAGGATGGAACTAGCAATGGAAGCACAGGAGATCATTCGACAAAGTGCTGAACCAGAAAAGCTACAATCGATTATCAAACAAACCAGTGCGCGATTAGCAGAAGCACAAATTGAACCAACGGAATTACAGTGGACGATTTTGATTAACCATCTCAATGAGATGCTGAATCGTTCAAGAGAAGGAACGACATTAGCTGGTGTTGATCGGACGTTATTTACGGAACTAACACCAGAAACGTTGCAAATTGCACAAGAAACAACAGAAGCAATTGGTCAGTTATCAGAAGATGAATGGTATGTTTTAGCTGTTCATTTTGAAGTTGCTAAACAAAACAATTAATAGGAGGAAAAGTTATGATTACAGTAGTTATCGCAGATCGTTTAGGAAAAGGACAAAATGTTGCAAAAGGAGTGGAGCAAGCCGGTGGTCGTGCGGTTGTTGTTCCAGGAATGGGCGCTGATATGCGTTTAGGAGATGTGATGCAACAAGAAAAGGCAGATTTAGGCATTTCTTTCTGTGGCAGTGGTGGTGCAGGAGCGTTAACGGCTGCTACTAAATACGGGTATCCCGAAAGACATGGCATGCGATCAATCGAAGAAGGGGTAACAGCAATTAACGATGGGAAAACTGTTCTTGGATTTGGTTTTATGGATCAGGAAGAACTTGGTAAACGAGTAACTGAAGCATTTATTAAGAAACACGGAGCATAGAAAGTAGTAACTTAGAAAGGAGCGGTAATTATGGATGCCACAAAACGGTCAACACAAACCGTGATTGTTTCTGGAAAAGGTAATAAGAAGAATGAAGCTTTTGCAAGTGCATTGAATGATGTTTCAAAAAAAGTATTAAAAGAAACAACAGAGGTCCTCATCCGGATTGAACCGAAAGAAGTAACTATTCGTCAGGCAAAAGAACAAGTTTATACAGAAAAATTTCTGTTCTTCTTCTTTCCTAGAAAGAGAGTGATTTATCATGTCGAACTAGCTGTAGAAGTGGAAATCCAAGCCATTGCAGTCGAAGAAGTTGATTTTTTAACGGAAACAATTAAAGAACCGAACGCAGTAGTAGTTCCGTTTCTTTCAAAAAGAGGCGTATAAAGGGAGGAAGAAGGAATGGAATTTGTAATCATTTTGCTGAAGTCATTGCTTATTGGTGGTTTACTAGGTTTTGCAGCTGGCGCAGGCGCTGCTCGGATGTTTCATGCACCACAAACGCAAGGGTTAGGGGCATTTAGAACATTAGGAGAAATGAACGCTGCACAAGGAGATCCAGCATCACACTTTTCTTTTGGTTTAGGTTTTTTCTTTAATGCTTGGGCTTCGGCCGTCGGAGCAGGGGCCTTTACACAAGATGTGACCCACCGGATTGTGCCTAACTGGGCTGCAGCAATTTTATTGGTAAAGGATAAAGATGTCACTAAAACGATGCATAATCCCAAAAAAATGGGGATTGTCGGGGCCTTTGTAGGAATGGCGACTGTGGCTTTCTTAAATAGTACAGCTGCAGCAATTCCAGAATCGCTACAAGTAACAGCAGTTGCGGTGTTGGTACCTGCAGCAACGATTTTAATCAATACTGTGATGCCCGTTTTATTCTGGCTAGCGGCTTTAGATGCAGGAAAACGGACGGGTTTCTGGGGAACGTTATTTGGCGGATTATCTCAATTAGTTATGGGCAATGCTGTCCCAGGAGTTGTATTAGGGATCTTAATCGGTAAAGGTGTCGATGATTTAGGGTGGACCCGAATGACACGCGGCATGCTTGGTGCCATTATCTTATTATTTATTTTAAGTGGCTTCTTCCGAGGGTTCGACTTAGAAATGATCGAAAGTTTCCGCTTGTCTATTCCTCAATGGTTAAATAATTTACACAATGTCTTCACCGTTAAATAGAAAAAAGGAGGTCTCATAGATGGAACAGCAAGAAAAAAATGAATGGGCACAACAAGAACAAGAAATTCAAGAAGGTTTAAAAGGCAAAAGTTTTTGGTATGCTGATTGGGGCTTTCCGATTTTAGTCGGGATTATGTCAGCGGCAATTTTTGCAGGAACACATATGTATGTAGTTTATGGTGTGGGCGCCTTTAATGAAGTTTCAATTGTTGCGATGCTAAAAGCTGGTTTAGATGGTGGTTCTTATGGCGCTGCCGCAACATTTGGTGCAAGTTTCCTGTTTGCACGAATTTTAGAAGGTTCTTTAGTAGGCATTTTAGATTTAGGTGGCTCAATTTTAACGGGGATTGGAATTGGCGTACCTGCAATTTTCCTCAGCATGGGAATTAAAGCGCCTGTAGAAAACTTTGGCTTAGCCCTTTTAACGGGTGCGATACTAGGGTTAGCAGTTGGCGGCGTAATTGTGTTGATTCGGAAATTTACTATCAATCAAGGAAATTCCACTTTTGGTGCGGATGTGATGATGGGTGCTGGTAATGCCTCAGGACGTTTCTTAGGCCCGTTAATTATTTTGAGTGCGGCGGGTGCTTCGATTCCTATTGGGATTGGTGCCACATTAGGAGCTTTAGGTTTTTACATTTGGAAAAAACCAATCGCTGGGGGCGCAATTTTAGGCGCAATGATTTTTGGTGCAATATTCCCGGTTTCTTTATAATAAGAAAAAGCCTTTTGTTTTGCACTTTCTCTGTCATGAATAAGAATAAGCGTTTACATTATAATGTTACTATGTTATTATAAATGCGAAATAATTATTATTTTTATTAGTTGAACGGAGGAATTAACAAATGAATGGTTTTGTACAGTGGATGGAAGTTAAGTTAATGCCGATTGCGAATAAATTTGGTTCGCAACGCCATATGACAGCGATTAGAAAAGGATTAATTGCAACTATGCCTTTAACAATTGTGGGCTCATTCTTTACAATTTTTCAAAATATTCCAATTGAGGCATACACAAAATTGATTGAACCTTATCAAGCAATTTTAGATATTCCTTCCCGCTATACGATGGGGTTACTTGCACTTTATGCAACATTTGGGATTGCTTCATCATTGGCCAAAAGTTATAAGCTTGACTCTTTGACGTGTGGAATTTTAGCATTAATGGCCTTTTTAGTAACAGCGGCACCACCAACACGTGTCTTTGAAGATGTTGACAACGTCATTACAGCAGGGCGCTATATTAATTTAGCAAATTTAGGTTCAGCTTCTTTATTTGGTGCGATTGTAACAGCGCTGTTATCTGTTGAAATTTATCGCTTCTTTATTGAAAAAGATATTATGATTAAGATGCCAGATGGCGTACCGCCTGAAGTGTCAAATTCATTTATTGCGTTAATTCCAGGAGCAGTTATTCTTTTATTATTCTGGGTTATTCGCCACGTAATTGGTTTTGATTTGAATGGTTTCTTGAGTACGTTATTAATGCCACTTAAAGGTATCCTTGCTGGTAACAGTTTATTTGGCGGCTTACTAACAGTCTTCTTAATCTGTTTCTTCTGGGTTTTAGGGATTCATGGTCCAGCGATTATGGGCCCAGTTATTCGTCCTTTCTGGGATATGTCGATTGCAGAAAACCTTGAAGCTTTTACCAATGGCGCAAACGTTCATCAGTTACCTAATATTTTTACAGAACAGTTTTTACAATAGTTTATCTGGATTGGTGGCGCTGGAACTACGCTTTCTTTAGTTGTTTTAATGATGTTTTCTAAATCAACGTATCTGAAAAGTCTTGGCCGTTTATCGTTCTTACCAGGCTTGTTTAATATTAATGAACCAGTTATTTTCGGAACGCCGATCGTAATGAATCCTATTTTAGGTATTCCGTTTATCGTGGCACCGTTAATTACAACAACGTTATCTTATTTCTTAACAGTCGCTAATATAATTCCGATGATGGCTGCACGCTTAGCGTTTGCAATTCCAGCACCAATTGCTGCTTGGATGAGTACCAATTGGAGTTTTTCGGCCGCAGTATTAGTGATTGTTAACTTCTTAATTACAATGGCTATCTACTATCCATTTTTCAAAGTTTATGAAAAACAACAATTGGATAAAGAAGCAGAAGAATTAGTAGCTGAACAAGCAGCAAAAAATTAAAAAATGTTAGGGCGGGTGTTCTGATATGAATATCCTGCCCCTTCTAAGTCAGAGAAGAAAGTCAGGAGCGTATAAGATGATTATTTGGTTCATTTTCTTTTTTATCGTTAGTCAAATTATTATAGAAAAAGGGCAGTTGCCTACTGTTGTTTATCAACTTGGTTTAGTAAAGACGTTGGTTTTTACGGCAGTTTGTATTACTCTTTCCATGATAATTGGCGGATTTCTAAATCAACCAGTATTGCTCGTTGGCTCTACAACAATCCTGTGTAGCTCGGTGATTGCTTGGAAATTTCGAAATAAATTTTAAAATAGCGGAGTGTGAGAACGAAGATGAAAAGAGCATTAGGTGTATCAGTTTATCCAGATCATAGTGATATCAATCAAGATAAAGCGTATTTAAAAAAAGCCAGCGAATGTGGGTTTACTCGAATTTTTATGAGTATGTTAGAAGTGACCGATGGCAAAGAAGCGGTTCAGAAAAAATTTAAAGAATTAATTAGTTATGCGAAAAATTTAGGATTTGAAACAATTTTAGATGTCGTTCCAAGTATCTTTGATGAATTGGAAATTTCATATGATGATTTGACTTTTTTCAGCGAATTAGGAGCTGATGGGATTCGGTTGGATACAGGGTTTGATGGAAATAAAGAAGCCATGTTGACGTTTAATCCATTCGGCGTGGCTATTGAGTTGAATATGAGTAATGATGTCGCTTATCTTGATAACATTTTGACGTATGAAGCGAATCGACCTTTCTTATATGGTTGTCATAACTTTTATCCACAAGCGGGAACTGCATTGCCGTATGATTTCTTTGAAAAATGTAGCATCCGTTTTAAAAAGGAAGGTATTCGGACAGCTGCTTTTATTTCATCACAGGTAGGTGAAATTGGTCCTTGGGATGTGAATGATGGGCTACCTACTTTAGAAATGCATAGACAGTTGCCAGTCACTGTTCAAGCTAAACATTTATTTGCAACAAATTTAATTGATGATGTTGTTATTGGAAATGCTTATGCTTCCAACGAAGAATTAGAAGCATTGGGTCAGTTGAATCGTTATCAAACAGAATTGACCATTGTTTTTGAAGAAGCGACTTCTGAAATTGAAAAAGAAATCGTAACAAAAAATCAACATTTTCGCCGTGGAGATATCACTCAGCAGATGATTCGTTCCACAGAAGTGCGTAAAAAATATAAAAATGAAGCTAATCCCCCACATGATAATCAAGCAATGCTACAACCTGGAGATGTTGTTGTGGGAAATGATGCATTTGGAAAATACAAAAATGAATTACAAGTCGTTTTAGAACCACATCAAGACTCACGCAAAAACCGAGTAGGGCGTATTATAGAAGAAGAACTTGTATTATTAGAATTCATTAAGCCTTGGACAAAATTTAGATTTATAGAAAAGTAGGGAAGAATATGGACTACGATTTACTTATAAAAAATGGACAGACAGTAGATGGTATGCCTGTTGAAATTGCAATTAAAGAGAAAAAAATAGCTGCTGTTGCAGCAACTATTTCAGGTTCTGCAAAAGAAACTATCCACTTAGAACCAGGTACTTATGTATCCGCAGGCTGGATAGATGATCACGTTCATTGTTTTGAAAAAATGGCTCTTTATTATGATTATCCAGATGAAATTGGGGTCAAAAAGGGTGTTACGACAGTGATTGATGCTGGGACAACAGGTGCTGAAAACATTCATGAATTTTATGACTTAGCGCAGCAAGCAAAAACAAATGTTTTTGGATTAGTCAATATTTCTAAATGGGGCATCGTTGCTCAGGACGAACTCGCAGATTTAAGTAAAGTACAAGCGAGTTTAGTCAAAAAAGCGATTCAAGAATTACCAGATTTTGTTGTAGGGATTAAAGCCCGTATGAGTAGGACCGTTATTGGCGATAACGGCATTACGCCTTTAGAATTGGCCAAACAGATTCAGCAAGAGAACCAAGAAATTCCCTTAATGGTTCACATTGGATCAGCACCGCCTCATTTAGATGAAATTTTAGCCTTGATGGAAAAAGGGGATGTCCTAACCCATTGTTTTAATGGGAAAGAAAATGGCATCTTAGACCAAGCAACGGATAAAATAAAAGATTTCGCTTGGCAAGCGTACAACAAAGGAGTCGTATTTGATATCGGGCATGGTACGGATAGTTTCAATTTTCACGTAGCTGAAACAGCGTTGCGCGAGGGAATGAAAGCTGCATCAATTAGCACAGATATCTACATCCGTAACCGAGAAAATGGTCCTGTTTATGATTTAGCCACAACGATGGAAAAACTCCGTGTGGTCGGCTATGATTGGCCAGAAATTATTGAAAAGGTAACCAAGGCTCCTGCTGAGAATTTCCATTTAACGCAAAAAGGCACGTTGGAAAGAGGTAAAGATGCTGATTTAACGATTTTCACGATTCAAGCAGAAGAAAAAACATTGACTGATTCTAATGGATTGACACGAGTAGCCAAAGAGCAAATTCGCCCAATCAAAACAATTATTGGAGGACAAATCTATGACAATTAGTTACGAAAAATTCCACTTAAAAGAAGTCATTAATGCTTCTGGCAAAATGACCATTCTAGGTGTCTCCAAAGTTTCGGAGGCAGTCCTCGCGGCTCAACGATTCGGCGGCGAACATTTCTTTGAAATGAGTGAATTTAGTGTGCAAACAGGGGCCTTTTTAGCCGACTTGTTGAAGGTAGAAGATGCCCAAATCGTTTCCTCGGCTTCGGCGGGGATTGCCCAATCGGTGGCTGCCTTGATTGGAAAAGGCAGCTTGTACCACGCGTATCATCCCTATACAGAAAAGATCGAACAGCGAGAGATTGTTTTACCTAAAGGGCACAACGTGGACTACGGCACGCCTGTAGAAGTCATGGTAGCGCAAGGCGGCGGCCA